>CALGLM010000086.1 GCA_937930275.1 uncultured Ignavibacteria bacterium | reverse complement strand
ACGGAAAAAAATGGGTTAATCCGGTTAAGTTTGCTAAAGATTTATCTGAAAACAGCAAATTAATAATTATTAACGGAGTATCAAAAGTATATGCAATGACCGGTTTTAGAATCGGCTGGGCTATAGCAAATAAAAAGTTGATAGAAGCTATGACAAATATTCAAGGTCATCAAACTTCGGGTCCTTCAGTAGTCTTGCAAAAAGCCGCTGTTGGTGCATTAAACGGTATTCAATCATGTATTGAAAATTTACGAGTAACCTTACAAAACAACAGAAACGTACTAATTGACCAATTAAGATCGTTTAATGACGTAAAAGTATATGTACCGGACGGCACTTTTTATACTTTTGCAGATTTTAGTGCTTATGAAAAAAGCAGTAATAAACTTTCAAATCTCTTAATTGAAAAAGTACAAGTTTTGACCGTTCCGGGTGCCGAGTTCGGTTTGGACGGATTTTTAAGAATTAGCTATTGCGGAAGTATCAAAGATATTACCGAAGGAATTGAACGAATTAAATGGGCATTAGACCCAAATAGTCCTAACGAATTATATATTGGCGACCGTAAATTAGTGAGGGATTGGGCATGAGCAAATATTTAGAATTTAATACCCCTGCTTCTAAAGAAGCAATGGAGTTGGCAAGCGATTTTAGATTAAAAAATCAGGGGTTGAATTATTTAGACAGGGTTTATTGGAATCTTTCAAACGAAGCTTTGTATGAAGAAATTATTTTTAGAAATGAAGGTAAATTAGCAAAAGAAGGAGCATTATTAGTTAATACGGGTAAGCATACAGCTCGCGCTGCAGCGGACAAATTTATTGTAAAAGAGAATAGTACAGAGGATAAAATATGGTGGGGAGTATATAACAGACCGTTAGCTCTCGAAAAATTTAACACACTATTTACTCGATTACAAGCGTGGGCTCAAGGTGAAGAACTTTTTGTTCAAGACTGTTATGCAGGTGCAGACCCAGAATACAAGATGCCTATTAGAATAATTACCGAAAAAGCATGGCATAGTTTATTTGCACGTAATATGTTTATTACTACAAACGATAAAGACGTTCTTAAAAAATTTATGCCGGAATTTACAATTATTGCAGTACCGGGATTTAAGGCTGACCCAATTGTTGACGGTACGAGAACCGAAACTGCTATTGTGCTTAATTTTTCTCAAAAAACCGCAATTATCGCAAATTCTTTATACGGCGGAGAGATTAAAAAATCTGTTTTTACTGTTCTTAATTTCCTCCTTACTTTTCAAGACGTATTACCGATGCACTGTTCGGCAAATGTCGGTAAAAACGGTGATGTAGCTTTATTTTTCGGATTAAGCGGTACCGGAAAAACAACTCTATCCGCGGATCCAAATCGCCAATTAATCGGCGATGACGAACACGGATGGAGTTCGGAAGGAGTGTTTAATTTTGAAGGTGGGTGTTATGCTAAAGTAATCAGGCTTTCTGCTGAACATGAGCCTCAAATTCACGCAACTACTCATAGATTCGGTACAATATTAGAAAATGTTGTATTCGACTCTATTACTCGAAATATAGATTTAGATGATGAGATTATTACCGAAAATACACGCGCTTCTTATCCGTTAAATTTTATTCCTAATGTTGTTGAAAAAGGATATACAAAAAACCATCCGAAAAATGTAATATTTTTAACTTGCGATGCCTCAGGAGTAATGCCTCCGATAGCAAAACTAACTCCAGAACAAGCACAATATCATTTTATTAGCGGTTATACATCAAAAATTGCAGGAACTGAAATAGGATTAGGTATTGAACCGCAAATTACTTTTAGCGCATGTTTCGGAGCTCCTTTTATGGTACGTCATCCTTTTGAATATGCGCAGATGTTAAAAGAAAGAATGTTAAAACATAACGTTAATGTTTGGCTGGTAAATACAGGTTGGGTTGGAGGAAGATTTGGTGTTGGTAAAAGGATTAGTATAAAGCATACAAGAAATTTACTAAATGCCGCTTTAGAAGGCAAGCTTGATAATGTAGAATATAGAACTGATAAACTTTTCGGTTATTCTGTTCCTTTATCTTGCCCTGATGTTCCTAATGATGTACTGGAGCCGTCAAATTCATGGGGAGATAAGAACGATTATTGGAAAAAATATGACGCACTTGCAGCACGTTTTATTGAAAATTTTAAATTATTTGAAGAAAACGTTGCCGAAGATGTGATTAATGCCGGTCCAAAAAGACTTAGTAAATTATAATTTATGAATGCTCCCTTCTTCCTAAAAAGATAGGGAGCATTTATTTGTAAATTTTGTTGATTTATATTTTTTTCTTTATTAAATTAAACTTAATTTTATAATATAAGGAAATTTATTTAAAGTATATACCCGATACAGGAGGAAAGATGTTAGAGTGTGAATGTTTGGCAACCTGCCCGTTTTTTAACGATAAAATGAAAGAAAAACCGGCAATGGCAAAGGTTTATAAAGAAAAATATTGTCTTGGAGGACATAAAACCGAATGTGCAAGATATTCGGTTAGAAACGCAATAGGAAAAGAAAATGTACCTTTAGATTTATATCCCAATCAAATGGATACAGCTAATATTATAATCGCGAATTTCAAGAGATAAATAATAAAATAAAAATCAGATAAAGTTTTTAATTTCGTCTATTATTTTATCAGTTGCACCTATGTTTTCCAGAACATAGTTCCCCGCAATTTGTCCTGATTGTAAACGAAATTCATCATTTGTCAATAATTCGCGTAAAAGTTTATATGCTTCAAATTTGTTATTAATTTTAAAGCCGCCGTTTATGTTTACAAGATGTCGTGCTTCTTGACTTGTTTGAATTTTAGGACCATAAACTACGGGAATTCCGTAAACGGCAGGTTCAAGCACATTGTGAATTCCCTGTTTAAAACTTCCTCCTACATACGCTATATCAGCATAAAAATAAAGAGTTAATAATATTCCGATCGAATCAATTATAATAACTTTTTCGTTATTGTAGTTATTTAGATATGAAAAGCGTATGGTTTTTACGTCATCCTTTAAAAAATGCTCTGTCCATTCCAAATGGTCTATTGTCGGTTCATGGGGAACTACAATTACTAAAAGATTTTCAATATATTTACATAATTTAATAATTGCCGGTAAAATTACTTCTTCATCAGATTCCCAAGAACTACCCAGAACTATTATTTTTTTACCTTTAACAATATCATCTCTAAGTATTTTTTTATCTTTAGCTTGTAAGCTTTTACCGTAAACCCTATCGAAGCGAGTATCACCTACTGCTCTAATTTTTTCACCGGTTATTGCAAAATCGGCAAAACTCTTTTTATCAGATTCTGATACAGTTAAAATTTTAGTAAAGGAGGAAAATAGTCCCTTATGGAATTTTTTTGCACCAATAATTTTTCTGTTTGAATTTTCCCTCATAGTTGCATCAACAATAAACGATGGGATTTCTCTTTTTTTTAATTCCCAAATAGTGTTAGGCCATATATCATAACGCATAAATACTGCAATATTAGGGTTTATAATATCTATAAACTTTTTAATATTCCCCTTTGTGTCAAACGGAATATACGATATTACATCTGCAAACGAGTATTTTAACGAATTATTGTATCCTGAAGGTGAAAAAAAAGTAACAACAATGCTAATATTACTAATTGTTTTAAGTTTTTCAATAATCGGTTTTGCTTGTTCAAACTCGCCCATGGAAGAAGAATGGAACCAAATAATTTTATTTCCGTTAGGAATCTTTTTCATATCAACAGGAAGCTTATTAAAAAGCTCTCGTCTATCTTTAATGGCCGAGTTAACTTTTTTATTAAAAATTCTGATAATATTAAAAGCTAAAAACAAAACCGGTAATACTAAATAATTATAAACTGTAGAACTTATAAAATTCATATACTTTTAATCATTAATTTTATTTTATTAAATACATCTGCAGCAGATATTGAATTACCGCAGTTAAAATGTTTTTTAGGACACTCATCCAAACCGATATGGCTGCAAGGTCTGCAAGCAATTTCATTGTTTTCAATTATAACACTTTTTGCTTTGTATGGTTCAAATCCAAATTGCCTTACGGTTGAAGTAAATATTACTATAACAGGTAACTTTAAACCCGAAGCAGCATGCATCAAACCACTATCATTCCCTAAGACCAGCTTACACTTTAGCATCTCTTTACCCATAGTAATCAAATCGTCATCTGAACAATTGTTAGTCACAAATGATCCTGCATTGCTTAATCTTTCGCACAATTCTTTATCACTTTTGCCGCCGAACAGTGCAACTTTATAATTTAATTTATTTAAGAACTTAATCAATTCAGAATAATTATGCTCACCCCAACTTTTCGTAAGATGTTTTGCACCAGGACATATTCCTATCAAATTATCTTCCTTTTTAACTTTTTCATTAGTTTTGCAATCAATAAATAAGTCCAATCCAAGTTCATCTAATTCAAAACCTGGGATTGATTTACAATACATTTCAGGAATCAAATCATAGTTTTTTAATAAATTATACTTAAACTTTACTAAAAGGGCTTTTTTAATTCTTGGTTTATGTATTCTAAATACTTTTATGCCCATGGCAAATGAAATTAAAAAACTTCTCAAACTTGAATGCAAATCGATAATATAATCAAACTTTTGGCTTTTAATTTTTTTTCTAAAATCAGAAATTTTAGAAGAATTATTAAACAAAAGAATATCATTGATATAAGGATTAAATTTTACAGTCGAAAGGTATTGCTCTTTTGTTAAAAAACGGATATCAATTGAAGGGAATTTTTTTTTTAACGACCTAACTATCGGAGAAGTAAGAAGTATATCTCCTAATGAACTGAATCGTATAATTAAAACCTTTTTGTTGGAAAAATCAATCAATTTAAATACATTTTTAATTAAAATATTAAATATAGTAATTTTTTAATATTAATTATTAATAATTAAATATTTATTACGAAATTACATTTTGTCCGGTGCTGTTACAGATAATATTTGCAAACCGTTTTTAATAACCTGTTTAACCGCAATAACCAATGCAATTCTTGCTTCGGCAATATTCTTATCACTACCTAAAATTCTATGAGCAGCATAAAATCTGTGAAATAAAGCTGCTAATTCTTCAAGATAATTTGAAATTTTATTTGGTTCAAAATTAAGAGCAGCATATTCTATTTCGTCTGAAAAATGATGTAGCTTCTTAATAATCTCAAGCTCTTCGGTAGTACTAAGTAAAGTTAAATTTTCATAACTTGGTTTTAGTCCTTCTTTTTCAGTTAACCTTAATATAGAAGAAATTCTTGCATGGGCATATTGTAAATAAAAAACTGGGTTTTCATCAGTACTTTTTTTTGCTAATTCTATATCAAAATTAAGATGTGTCTTTAGATCGCGCATTATAAAAAAGTACCTTACCGCATCTCTACCCGCTTCATCAATCAATTCATCTAAAGTTATAAAATTTGCTTTTCTTGTACTCATCTTAACTACTTTGCCGTCTGCAACAACAGTTACAAACTGGTGTATTAATACTTTAACTTTTTCAATATCATAATTAAGTGCTTTTAAAGCGGCAAGTACATCTGGATAAGTAGCGTTATGGTCACTTCCGAATAAATCAACAATTAAATCGTATCCTCGTTCAAATTTTGTAATATGATAAGCTATATCAGGAAGTCTATAAGTTGGTTCACCTGTGGATTTAATTATTACTTTATCCTGCTCGTTCCCCATTTCGCTCAGTTTTAACCAGGTTGCACCTTCTTTTTCGTAAGATAATTGCTTCTGAGAAAATAAATTTAACACTTCATCAATACGTTTTTCGGAATATAAATCATTCTCATTAAAGAATGTATCCATAACTATACCGATATTTTTAAGAGTTTTCTTTATATCGTCAAAAATTAGACGTTCTGCATAATCCTTAAATATTCCTTCAGCAGGTTCTTCTTTTAATAAATTCCCTTTTTCTTTTAAGACGATTTCTGCAATATCTTTAATATATTCACCTTGGTAATGGTCATCAGGAAACTCAATAGTTTCGCCCAATAATTCCAAATATCTCAACTTTACGGAATTACCTAAAACACGCATCTGCCTTCCGGCATTATTAAAATAATATTCTCGTGTAACTGAATAACCAATAGATTCCAACATGTTAGCAAAAGTATCGCCTACAACCGCATTTCTGCCGTGTCCTATTGTTAAAGGTCCTGTAGGGTTTGCACTAACAAATTCAACTATTGCTTTTTTTTCGCTATATTTTTTAGTTTTACCGTACTCTTCTTTCTCAGTAATAATTTTAGTTATAATTTTAGAAATATATTCGGTTGTAAAATAAAAATTAATAAATCCCGGACCTTCAACTTTAATATCGCTAATAATGTTTGGCTTTACAAGTTTAATTAATTCCTCTTTAATTTCATCGGCAATAACACGTGGATTTTTCTTAAGTTTTTTAGTTAAGCGCATTGCCAAATTTGTTGAATAATCCCCTTGGTCCTTATTGTTGGGTACGCTTAACATTATACTTTCATACTTAAGATATTCAATTTTTTGCGATAATTCTGCAAAAATATTTTCTAAATACTGTTTCAAATTTCCACCGATTAATATATTTTTTTATTTATCTTCAATTATTGTTACGGGAGCATCACCCCATAGTTTTTCTAAATTATAAAACGTTCTGGCATCTTTTAAGAAAACATGCACAACAACATCAATATAATCCAATAGTACCCAATTTAAACCGGTAAAACCTTCTTTATGAAGACATTTTATTCCTTCTTCGGTCAACTTGTCTTCAATACCGTCTGCAATTGCTTTAACTTGAGTATCACTATCGGCACTTGTAATAATAAAGTAATCTGTAAACGAGGTCAACTCTCGTAAATCCAAAACTTTAATATCGTACCCTTTTTTACTTAAAATTAATTCGCCTATCTTTTCGACTAATTCTTTACTTTCCATTTATTTTCCTACTTTAACGGAGTTAATATATTACAATCTTTACCTACCACCACAGTAACATCTACAAAATAATCTTCATTAATCTGTTGGATTACGTGGTCTGGTTTTACCCCAAGCATACGTGCCGTTTTCACGGCATTTGCCATATTCCCGCGCCTATCTATAACCAAAGTATTACTAATATCTCTGGTAATATAATTATTTACGTTTACAACATCAAAATTATTGTTCCTTAAAAAATCCGTAAATCTATCAGCAACACCCGATATACCGCATCCGTTTAATACTTCAACTTGAATAATTTCTGAAGCGGTTAACTTCTCTTCTTTTGTTTCCGGATTGTTGCCGCTAATTTTTATAAAAATTGAATATACTAAATAAATAATAATAGCTGCAAGAAAAAACATTACTACATTTAAGAAAATGTTTATCGAGCTATCTTTAGCGTTTATAGTACCGGGTTTAGTTTTTATTTCTTCTTTTGCCAAAATAAATTATATTAGTTTTAAATTATCTATCAAAAAAATAGTCGTCATGGTAAAACGGAGAATAACCCGAATAATAACCGCGAGGACTTAAATAATTCCCCGGATATTGAGAAAATCGGATAGACATCTTAAAATTATCGCTTGGTTGATAATTGACTTCTGCCTTACTCAAATAAATTCCGTTAATTTGATTCGAGAACTCTTTACCAAACGAACTATAAGGTGAGTTTACCAAACTTGCATCAACTTGTATGTTTAATTTATCGCTAAATTTATACATCATGCTGTTAGTATAAACTCCTAAGCTAATTGCATTTCCTCCGGCTGTAGCATAACTTAAACTTACAGAGTGTTTCATAGAAAAATTATTGGGATTAAAAAATCCTAAAATATTTTGCGAAGGAGAATTATTTGTAATACTACCTTTAATATCAGGGATAATCTTTTGGTCTTTAAATTGAGCAAAAACCATAACATTACTTAATAACAATATTATAAATATTTTTTTCATCTTTTTCTCACTTTTTCTTTAAAAATTAAACAAAAAGCAAATAAATAAGTTTCCTTTCTATGAAACACTCTAATTAAACTATTTAAGTTTTACAATCATTTCAATTTCAACAGGTGCATTTAAAGGTAAAACATTAACGCCAACCGCACTGCGAGCATGTGCACCGCTTTCACCAAATATTTTACCTAATAAATCCGAAGCTCCGTTAGCAACTTTCGGTTGTTCCGTAAAATCTGCCGGACAATTAATAAAAGCAGTTAACTTTACAATCGATTCAATTGCATCTAAACTACCTACTAACTGTTTTACTGCACCCAAACAATTAATTATACTAACTTCTGCAGCTTTCTGTGCTTCTTCAACACTAACTTCTGCACCAACTTTACCGGTATATAATAGTTTACCCGCAACAAAAGGTAACTGACCTGATGTAAATACATAATTATCAACTTTTTTGGCCGGAATATAAGATGCTAACGGTTTAGCTGGTTCCGGAATTACTACTCCAAGTTCTTCGGCTTTCTTATCAAAACTCATAACAACTCCTAAAAATAAATTCAAAATATTAATTATTTAACATTACAAATATAACTTATTTTAATTAAATAATAAATTTATATTTATTTAATCATAATATTAAGTTATTTTTACAAATAAATTTTTGGATGATTATGAAAGAACAAAACTTTTACGAATTAGTAAATATTATGCGGCGGTTACGAGAAGAATGTCCGTGGGATAAAGAACAAACTAACGATTCTATTAAAGCAGCAACGCTGGAAGAAGCTTACGAGGCGGTTGAAGCTATTGATAAAAAAAATTATGATGAATTAAAATCCGAACTTGGTGATTTATTATTGCATATAGTTTTTCATTCTGCAATTGCCGAAGATAATAAACTTTTTAATATTGAAGATGTTATAAAATCTATCTCCGAAAAATTAATTAGACGCCATCCCCATGTTTTTTCTGATACAGTAGTGACCAATAATAACGATATATTAAGAAATTGGGAACATATAAAATTACAAGAAGGACGAAAATCTTTGCTTGAAGGAATTCCAAAAGCTTTGCCTGCTTTATACCGAGCGTACCGTATTCAAGAAAAAGCTGCCAAAGTTGGTTTTGACTGGTCGGATATTAAGGATGTATGGGAAAAAGTTAAAGAAGAATTTAAAGAATTTAGAGAAGCCGAACTATCCGGAGATATTGATAAAACCGAAGAAGAATTTGGAGATTTATTGTTTGCTTTAATCAATTATGCACGATTTATTAAAATAAATCCGGAAAATGCGTTACGTAAAACGAACGAAAAGTTTATTTCACGATTTCAATATATCGAACAAAAACTTGAAGAGAACGGTAAAAGTTTAATAGATTCCAATTTGGAAGAAATGGATAAATATTGGGAAGAAGCTAAAACGAAACTTTAATTATTGCCGTTTTTGAAATTATCATAAGCGTCAATTATATCTTTCACTAATTTATGTCTAACAACATCTCCCTTGTTGAAGTAAACAAATCCGACTCCGTCAACATTATTTAATATCTCTTGTATCTGTACTAATCCGCTTATCACATTATTCGGCAAATCAATTTGTGTAATATCACCGGTTATAATAGCTTTAGAGTTTGGACCTAAACGTGTTAAAAACATTTTCATTTGCATACTTGTTGCGTTTTGAGCTTCATCCAAAATAACATATGCATTATTTAATGTTCTACCCCTCATATATGCAAGAGGAACAATTTCCACAATCCCTTTTTCTATGTAGCTGCTCAATTGTTCGGCTGTAAGCATATCTTGAAGCGAATCGTATAACGGACGTAAATAAGGATCAATTTTTTCTTTTAAATCTCCCGGCAAAAAACCTAAACTTTCTCCTGCTTCAACTGCAGGTCTTGCTAAAACAATACGTTTAACAATCCCCTTTTTTAATGCGGATATGGCAAATGCAACAGCAAGATAAGTTTTTCCCGTTCCGGCAGGTCCAATTGCAAAGCAAATATCATTTTCTGTCACTTTTTGATAATACTCAACTTGAGTAGGAGTTTTAGCTCTAATAACATCTTTTTTAGTATATAGAACAATATTATCATAATCATGAATTACCGAAGGACGCTCTTCTACCGACAAATCCATAATTGTTTCAATATCCGAAATGCGTAACCTTCCGGTCGTATTAAGGACATAAATCATTTCTTTAAAAATATGTTCAACAATATTTACTTCTTCAACTTCACCTTTTAAGTAAATATTATCGCCACGAACGGTTAAATTTGTATTAAATTTTTTTTCAATAAGTTTAAGATTTGAGTCGTTGATTCCCAAAAATAGAAGTAAATCAACTCCTTCCAACTTTAATACTTTTTCTATTTGCACAGTGTATCCCTTTAATTAAAAAGCCCTTATTTTTTAGATAAGGGCTTAAAATTTTATATAATACTAAAAATTAGTTAGTAGCTGTTTGTTTTGGCGGAGCCGGTTTAAAGTTACTTTTTAATTTATCGTATTTTGCTTTTTCTTCTTCAGTCAAATTAGGAATCTTGAATATTTGTTTAGGATAAATTAAATTTGGATTCTTAATTTGGTCTTTATTTGAATTATAAATTTTTGGCCATGCAAAAGGATTAGCGTAAATATCTTGTTTTTTAGCAATGTTCCATAAGCAATCGCCTTTTACAACAGTATAATTAACTTCGGTAACAGGTTCAACCCAAGCTTCTAATTTTCTTGGTAATTCAACATGTACTTTGTTGTAAAATTCTGGTAAAGCACTTATTTTGCTATCTTGCAATGATTTTAATTCAGCAGCTCTATCATTTTTTGGACCTTCTTGTCTATCAATTTTACCTGATAAGGTATTTACTTGAGCACGATAGTTATCAACATCGGTTTTTGTTGCGCCGATAATTGCATACAATTCATCCATGCAATTTTCATATGATTGCAAGCCTAAACTTTTAGCTTTCAATTCTTTTACTTCGTTCTGCAATTGAGTAGCTTCTTGAGTTAATGTAGTTTTCTTTTGTGTTAAACTATTAACTTCATTCTGCCATTCTTCTTTAGTCATTTCTTTTGTTTGAGCTAATATGTTAACAGAAACGAATAAAACTACCAATAATATACTTTTTAATATTTTCATTATTCTCTCCTGTTATTTACCTAATTTTTGTAAATTAGCTTTTGTTTCGGCTTTTTCTTTTTCACACTGATCTAATTTTGAATTCTTTTCGGCAATTTCGCGTTCGAGTTTAGTTTTTTCGCTCTTCAAAGAATTATTAGATTTTTCCATTTCTTTAACTTCGGCACGCAATTCATCTAACGATGCTAACTGTTCCTCCGAAACTCCGCTACATGCTACCAAACCGGCTGCGAATAAGATCATCATTCCTATTTGGATGAATCTTCTTATTTTGTTCATTTATACCTCCGACTATATTTATAAAAAAAACATTACTTAATATAATAATTTTTTTGCATAATTTAAAAAATTCCTTGCACTTTATATAATTTTTTTATCTAAAAAACTATAATAGTTATTCCCCGCAATTATTATGTGGTCTAAAAGCTTTATCCCTATAATTTTTCCTGCATTTTCTATTGACTTTGTAACCTTAATATCTTCTTCGCTCGGGTTTTCGTTTCCGCTCGGATGATTATGTAATAAAATTATACTAACCGCATTACTTTCAATTGAATATTTATAAACTTCTCGTGCATGTATAAGAACACTATTTACAATACATCTTGTAATTAACTTGTAATTTATAATTTTGTTTGCACCATTTAAATTTATTACGTAAAAATTTTCCTGTTTTTCATCTTTTAATAACGGAATAAAATAATTAGCGATAAGATCCGGCGAGTTAATTGTAGTTTTACCAAATAAACTTTTTTGTGACAAAGAACGCCTACCTAATTCAAAAGCTGCAATAAGTGTTGCCGCCTTATCATTTCCTATACCGTTTACAGAAACTAACGTTTCAAAACTTAAACAAGCTAAATTTTCTAAATTCTCATAATCTAATAAAAGCTTTTGTGCTAATTCAACAACATTACAGCCTTTTGTGCCGGTGCGCAATAAAATTGCAATTAGTTCGGAATCGGTTAAACTTTTAACACCCTTTTTTACTAATTTTTCTCGGGGTTTATCTTCATCCGGAAACTCTTTTATTTTAATATTTTACCTCTTTGCTATTTACAACTTATTACTGTTTTAGTTCCCTACGTTTTTCCTATTTACAATTTTCTCTCTATTCGATTTTGCAACCGTATTTTCCGGATTTAATTGTAATGCTTTTTCAAACATTCCGTCTGCTTCTTCCAATTTATTTTGTGAAAGATAAACCTGACCTAATAAAGTATAACTTTCAGAACTCGGTTCAGAAATTCCGGATAATTGTATTAATTTGCTTTCGGCATCTTTTAACTCACCCATCTGAAAGTCTATTTTAGCACCCCAATATAATAATTTTGGTTCGTTAGAATTTTGCTTTAATGCTTTTTTTATCGATTCACCGGCATGATAATACATGTTTTTCATATAATACACTTTAGCAGCGGTAAACCACATTTCAATATTATCTTGACCTAATTCTTTTATCTTTTCAATAATACCTAACGCTTCGTTATTATTAAATGTAGCCAAAGCAATATTAGCCAAATAGATGTAACTTTCAATAATAAACTCTGCCTTTTCGTTTAACCTTAAAAACTCTTCAAAATTAATTTTAGCAATAGCAAATTCTTTTAAACCGTAATAAGCAAGCCCTAACAAAAAGTACGCTTCTGCTATTAAACCGTTTTTAATACGCCCTATTGTATCAATTGCTTCGCTAAATAACGAAATTTTTATTAGTAATTCACATAAAAATATCCTTACTTCATCGTCTTCTTTATCAATTTCATCTAAATAAGTTTTTAGCAATTTTACGGATGATTCTGTTTTTCCAAGTTTATCGTAAATAGCTGCTAATTTAATAGTCGAAATTTTACCGTAGTTATTATCTTCAATTAAATTTTGAAATATTTGAATTGCATGTAATAATTTCCCTTCCTTTTCAAGTTCAATTGCTTTTGTAAACAAAAATTCTTTAGCATCCATTTCTATTCCCACTCTATTGTAGAAGGAGGTTTTGAACTTACATCGTAAACCACTCTATTAACACCTTTCACTTTTCTAATAATCTTATTGGATATCCTATCTAATATATCATAATCAAATTTATACCAATCGGCAGTCATACCGTCAGTTGAAGTTACTGCACGTAAAGCAATTACATTTTCATAAGTTCTATTATCTCCCATAACGCCGACCGATTGAATAGGCAAAAATACTGCAAAAGCTTGCCAAATTTTGTTATAGATTCCTGTCTCTTTTAATTCGGAAATAAATACTTCATCGGCTTCTCTCAAAGTATCCAATTTGTCTTTTGTTATATCACCAATTATTCTAACAGCTAAACCGGGTCCGGGAAAAGGATGTTTGTAAATAAAATCTTCTTTAATACCTAATTGTACACCTATTTTTCTAACCTCGTCTTTAAACAATTCTCTGAAAGGTTCTATTAACTTTAAATTCATTTTATCAGGTAAACCACCAACATTATGATGAGTTTTAATTGTTACAGAAGACCCTTTAACGGGGACAGATTCTATTACGTCCGGATATAACGTACCTTGCACAAGATACTCGACTTCTCCGATTTTTTTAGCTTCTCTTTCAAAAATTTCAATAAAAGTTTTGCCGATTATTTTTCTTTTTTGTTCGGGATCTATTACTCCTTTAAGTTTTTCTAAAAACTCCGCACTTGCGTCAATTGATATTAAATTTAGATTATAATTATCCTTAAACTCGTTGACAAATAATTCACTTTCGTTTAATCTCATTAACCCGGTATCAACATGGATACATGTTAACCGGTTTCCGATTGCATTATTCACAAGAATTGCAGCAACAGTAGAATCTACACCACCGCTTAAAGCACAAATTACTTTACTTTCTTTAACGGTGTTTTTTATAAAATTTTTACTTTCTTCAATAAAATTTTGCGCATTCCATGAACCTGAGCAGCCGCATATATTAAAGATAAAATTAGAAATTATTTTAGAACCTTCAACTGTGTGAGCAACTTCGGGATGAAATTGGAGACCGTATACTTTTTTCTCATGTAATTCAAAAGAGGCAACCGGTGTGTCTTCGGTTCTTCCGGTAACAATAAAATTTTCGGGTGCTTCGGAAATAATGTCGCCGTGACTCATCCAAACATTACTTATAGCTTTAATTCCATTAAGTAAAACGGATTCGTTTAAAACGTTAAATATAGTTTTACCATATTCTCTATTTACGGCAGGTTCAACTTTACCCCCAAAAATTTTCGAAATAAGCTGTATTCCGTAACAAACACCTAAAACAGGAATTCCTAATTCAAAAATTCTTTTATCAACTGAATGCGAATCATCTTCATAAACACTCATAGGTCCGCCGGAAAGAATAATTCCGACAGGTTTAATTTTTAGAATATTTTCATAAGGGAAATTATTAGGATGAATCTCAGAATAAACACTAACTTCCCTTATGCGGCGTGCAATAAGTTGAGTATATTGTGAACCGAAATCTAAAATTAAAATTGTTTCTTTATGAAGCATCTGGTATTAGCCTAATAAAGCTTTATAACCTTCGGCATTTAATAATTCGCCGGTTTCATCCAAGTTTGAAAGTTCAATTTTAACAATCCATCCTTCTCCGTAAGGATCAGTATTTACTAACTGAGGATCATTTTCTAAAACTGGATTTACCTCTAATAATTTACCGCTTACCGGAGCGTTAATATCGGCAACTGTTTTAACAGCTTCAATAGTTCCGAATGTTTCCCCTTTCGAAATTTCCGAAACAGAAGATTCGATACTAATAAACACTATATCACCTAATTCACCTTGAGCAAAATCTGTGATACCTATATAACCGATATTTCCTTCAACTTTTAACCATTCATGGTCGTTAGTGTAAAATAAACCTTCTACTACGTTCATGTCTTCCTCGTTATTTATTTAATAATTTGTCCAAAAAAGAAGTATCATAATTTGATTTTATAAAATCTTCGTTTTCTAAAACTTTTTGATGAAAAGGAATTGTAGTTTTAACTCCTTCAATTTTAAACTCGTCGAAAGCCCTTTTAGCACGTCTAATGGCATGCTCTCTATCAGTTCCCCAAACAATCATTTTTGCCAATAATGAGTCATAATACGGAGGTATTACATAATCATCATATATATGTGAATCTATTCTTACGCCAAAACCGCCGGGAAAATGCAAATAATTTATTCTACCCGGTGACGGTCTAAAACCGTTTTCGGGGTCTTCTGCATTAATTCTAAATTCAAAAGCGTGACCTATCGGTTCTTTTGGTTTTACACTAACTTTTTCACCTGCAGCAACAAGTATTTGTTGTTTTATTAAATCGACATTGTTAACCATTTCGGTAACCGGGTGTTCTACCTGTATTCTGGTATTCATTTCAATAAAATAATAATTTTTATTTTTATCTACCAAAAACTCCACCGTTCCCGCTCCTTCGTAATTTACTGAAGCAGCTCCTAATATAGCAGCATCGCTCATTTGTTTTCGTAAGTTGCTATCAATAATAGGAGATGGAGACTCTTCAATTAATTTTTGATGTCTTCTTTGAACGCTACAATCTCTTTCACCGTAAGAATAAACATTTCCGAATTTATCGCCTACAATTTGAATTTCAACATGTCTCGGGTTTTCAATAAACTTTTCAAGATATAATTCCGAATTACCAAAACTTGCTCCGGCTTCAGCAGAAGCTGTATTAAATGCATTTTCTAAGTCTTTTTCTTCAAAAACAATACGCATTCCTTTACCGCCGCCGCCTGCACTGGCTTTTAGCATTACTGGATATCCAATTTTTTTGGCTATTTTTGTTGCTTCTTCAATATCACTTACCGCTCCTTTACTACCGGGTACAACAGGTACTCCGCAATTTTGCATTGTTGTTTTTGCTAATGCTTTATCCCCCATTTTAGTAATCATTTCACCGCTGGGACCAATAAATTTAATGTTTGCAGAAGCGCATATATCAGAAAAATCGGCATTCTCTGCTAAAAAACCGTAACCCGGATGAATTGCTTCTGCCCCAGTTATTACGGCGGCAGAAATTATGTTAGGAATTTTTAAGTAACTTTCTTTACCGGGGGCAGGTCCAATGCACACAGCTTCATCAGCAAATACAACATGTAACGAATCTTTATCGGCTTCCGAATATACTGCAACCGTTTTTATCCCCAATTCTTTACACGTGCGTATTATTCTTAGTGCTATCTCTCCGCGATTTGCAATTAAGATTTTTTTGAACATAAAATGCTCGTTTATACTAATCTTATCAAAAACAACGGTTGATTATATTCAACCGGCGAACTATTTTCAACCAATACTTTTTCTACTATTCCGTCAACATCGCATTCAATTTCATTCATCAATTTCATAGCTTCAACAATACAAAGTATTGTTCCTTTAGTTACTCTATCACCCACTTTAACATATTCGGGCTTATCCGGAGCAGAAGCTTTATAAAACGTACCTACAATAGGTGATTTAACTTGATGCAAATTATTATTTGCTGCTTCAACTGAAACATTTTTTGTTTCGGCAACAACAGTAGCAACCGGTAAAACACTCGGGTTTGCCGGAATAGAATAATTTGTAACCGGAACTTGCTGCGTTATAGTTTTATTTTCGCATTCTTTTGAAATTTTTATTTTTAAATCACCTTCTTCAACAGTAAATTCGGTAATATTGCTTTCCTCAACCAATTTAATAAGCTTACGAATTTGATTTATGTCCATATAATCTCTTTCTTAATTTTTAACGCGTTCTACATAACCGCCGGTGCGTGTATCAACTTTTAATACATCACCTTCGTTTACAAACAACGGAACGTTTATTGAAGCACCGGTTTCTAATTTAGCAGGTTTCATAACGTTGGTTGCCGTATCACCTCTAAAACCGGGTTCTGTTTCAACTACTTGTAAATTTACAAAAATTGGTATATCGCCGCTTATTATGTTATCACTGTCATCTAACAAAAGTTCTATCTCAAATCCTTCTTTAAGATATTTACTTCCGTCACCAAATACTTTTTCATCAACAGATAATTGATCGTAAGTTTCATTATCCATAATTACTAAATTAGAACCTTCACGATATAAAAACTGAAATTTTCTTCTTTCAACTCTAACTATGTCAATAGATTCACCTGAACGAAAAGTATTATCTAATACTTTCCCTGTTCTCAAGTTTTTTAACATGGTACGTACAAACGCACCCCCTTTTCCCGGTTTTACATGCTGAAATTCAACTACGGTGTACAAGTCACCTCTAAATTTCATTATTAAACCGTTTCTTAAATCTGATGTATCCGGCATATAATTTCCTTTATTTACACTTTCTTAAATATCTTACTCTTTAACGAGAAATGAATATTTATCAATTTCTCTCATTACGTCAGAAGTTTTATATTCTTCTTTTATTTTATCTATCAATTCTTTAGCTTCGGCATTATTTTTTACTTTAATTAAATTTATAACCGCCGAAAGCAAATATTGCGGATTAGAAGCGTTTTCTTTTGAAATAAATGCAGCTTCTTTATATTTTTCTGCCGCTTTTTCATATTCTTTTTTGTATTCGTAATAACCGGCAACTCCTGCTAATGCAGATGCTTTATAAATTGGGCTATCACCGGAAAAATCATCGTAATACTCATAGGCTTTATCAATTTTTCCTAAATAAAGATATGAATTGCCTAAATAAACTTTTGCTATTTCACCGTTTTCGGTACTTCCGTACGAATCCACTATTTGTTTTAATCCTAATACGTTGGTCCCTTTTTTACCGTCTATAGCTTCTTGATAGTTCCCCATTTCGTATAGGCTTACTACTCTTGAAAGTTCAATTGCGGCTTTTTCATTATCATTTTTTAATTTTACAGAATAAAGGTAAACTAATACTGCTAATACAATAACCGAACCGCCAATAATTAAAATCGGTTTCATGTTATCTTCAAAATATTTTACAGCTTTGTAATAAAATGTTACTAATGAATCTTCTTTAAGCTGTTTTTTCGTAATTTTTTTCTTCTGTGCTAACAAGCTAACTCCGCTAATTTATTAAATACATTAGTTGAAAAAATTTTAAACTTTAATTTAATAAAAAAACTTATTCTATCCTAATATGATTTGAAAATATCCAAGCTTTATTATCTTTGTGAATTTCGACTCTATATACGCCGGGTTCTTTAACAATAAAATCAGCATCAATATTTTCAACTTCGGCAAAAAGTTTTCCGTTTTTTATTAATTTTATATTGCAGCTATCATGAGGCAGTAAAACACGTAATTTAATTTTACCCTTTAATTTTACCGTATCCCCCATATGGTATGTCTTTTTACCGTCTTCGGCAAAAAACTTAAACCCTTTTGCATCGCCATGGTAATAATTGGATACAAAACATCTTCCGTTTTTTAACGAATTGTAAATTAATTTTTTTGATATTTCAAAATCTAAGTTTTCAGAATTAATTTTTTCTTCGGTTAAAACATGTGTGCGTATTGATTTAAACAGCACCTTATACGGAAATACCTCAACTTCAAAAAAACCTAAAAGATTAATTTTGTGCGCATGTGCATCTACTCCGCCTACCCCTACTACCTTTCGTTCCATAGAAAGTTCGTCCCATTTGGCAACTGCCTGTTCGTTAGGGGCTATTATTGACCTTAAAGGATGGATAAAATAGTTATATTTATTTTCTTCGGTTAATCCTTCCATCCACTCGGACATATGATTCCAAATTTCTATCCCCGTAAAATTGTTTATAGACCAATCAACCCATGGGTAAGGTGGATGTTCTTTCATCGAGTCTCTTTTTTCAAATGGATGTGCTAAAAATCCGATACCTCCTGCTTCATTAACCTTTTGCACATATTCTTTTGCGGGAATTCTGGTAGAAAAAGCCTCATTAATACCAAATGCCAAATAATGGTTTTTATTTTCTTTGTCGTTAATTTCTGTACCAACTAAAACAGCAACATTATTATACCAACCTTCATAACCTTCGTTTAATGCTCTTAAAGTATTGTGATCGGTTAAAATTATGTAATCTAAACCGACTTCATCGGCGGCTTCGGCTATTTCTTTAACCGTGCCTGTACCGTCCGAAAAAATCGTGTGAATATGGAGTGCTCCGACATATTCAAACATTGGGATTATCAGCACACTTAAGTGTTAATCAATTTCGTACAATCTTGAGTATTCAGTTGTCTGTTCTTTAATTGTATCGCTTAGTTTCTTCATTAACAATTCTACTCTTTCGCTTTGTACGTCATCCCAATTTTCATAAGCATCTTCACTATCAAAGAAATATATTTCTTCATACGTATTTTTTTTACTTTGATGTTCAAATACTTTGTAGTCACTTAACCCTTCGGCTTTAATTAAATTTTTCAATTCTTTCATTACCGTTAGGTATTCGTTTTTTCTTTCGGGTCTTATTTCATATTTAATCGAAAAAATTACTTTTCCCATTACTTCCTCTATTTTATAAATAAATTATTCCACTAAAAATTTCTTTAGCAGGTCCAATTAAGGCAATATTGAAAAACAAATCATCATTTTTCTCAAATTCAACTTTAAGTTCATCATTACCTTTTGTTATCAAACTTATCGGTGATTTTAATCCGTCAGTTATACTGCAAATTAAAGCAGATGCAACCGAACCTGTCCCACAAGCTAAAGTTTCGTCTTCTACACCCCTCTCATATGTTCTAATATGTACTTTACAGTCAATTATCTGAATAAAATTAACGTTTGTACCTTTAGGTTCAAATAATTTATGATATCTAAGTTCCTTACCAAGTTTATAAACCGGTAAATTGCTAATGTTATATTTTTTAGTTGAACCGTCTTCATCTTTTTTTATAATATTTTCTGCTTTTATTACAACATGCGGGCTACCCGTATTAATAAAACATGCATCAAATTTTTGGTTAAATGCCTCAATCTCTAAATCCATCTTTAAATCAGTCGGATTTTGAAGGTAAAACTTAACCTCACCGTTCTCAAAAACCTCACCTTTATAATGTCTATTTCCACAAACAAAATTTGTTGAGCTACCTTTAAATTTTTTACTTAAATATGCGTATTTTATTGCACATCTGCTACCGTTTCCGCATAAACTTCCAAGTGAACCGTCAGCGTTGTAATAGAACAATCCAAAATCGGTTTCTACGTCATCCACAATAAATAAAATACCGTCGGACCCAATTCCGTTTCTTCTATCACATATTTTAACAATTAAATCTGACGATAAATTTAAGTTACTATTTTCGCTTTTATCAATTAAAACAAAATCGTTTCCGGCACCGCTATATTTTTTAAATTTTATTTCCACTTAGTGTTCTATTATATTTTTAATTTGAACTTTATTATAAAAAATTTTTTGCTTAATTAAAACTTTTTTTTAATTAAAAAAGCATTAATTCTTAAAAAAAAGCAAATTAATTAATATTCATCATCTTCATCGTAATAATAATCTTCATCTTCGCCCATATCAAAGTCTTCTTCAAGTTCATCAGGCTGAGGTTCTTCTTCATATCCTCCCCCTTCATAACTGTCTTCTTTTTCATCATTTTTAAAATACGAATTTGTAGAATACTCTCTAAAATAATCCCCTTCAATACCTCCCAGTTTATCCATTACTCTATCTAAAGTTTCATTTACTAAATCAGCTTTCATATCTTCAACCGAAATTGAATCACTCATCTGAAATTTTTCGATACCAGTTGCCGAATTATCCCAAAGAGTTTTTAATTCTTCGCTTTTTAGGTCGTTTAACCTTACATTAATTTTATTCTCAATTAAAGCTAAATCTTCTTGTTTCCATGCTCCTTCGTCATTAAGTCTTTCCGTAAAATAATCCCAAAGACTTTCGTTACCCCCTGCCATTTTATCTTTTTGTAAATCAGAAACTACTTTTGTTACTATTTTTTTAATATTCAAGTCCACTTTTACACCTAACTTCTTAATATTTTTTTATTTTAATGCATTAATAAAAAGTTTTTTTTCAAAATATCAAAAGCATTTATTTTACTTTCAAATAATTTTAAACTTGATTTTTTTTATTGTTTTAGTATTAATATTGTTTCAAAAAAATGCTACTTATTTTTTAATAAATTCAATATCAGCTATTTTACTTTCAAATGGTATATAAATTTTATCAATTTTACCGGTTCTATCAATTGCAAAGTTAATTCTCATCTTATAAAAAACATAATCGTCTTCTAATTCAAATGTATTATATGTAATATGTTTTAAGGGTATATCAAACATGTTATACTTAAAAAATAATTTATCGTTTTTAGTGTATATAATGATCTTTCCGTAAGGCAAATTGTAATATTCTCCTAAATATGATGATAAACTGTGGGTTTTACTATGTATTTCGGATTCATTGTTAGTATTAGAATTTGCTTCCGTATTTTCTTTAATAAATCTATCTGACCAATCGGTTAACTTGTTTCCGTTTAATAAATCATAAGCCAAATAAGAGACAGATGTTGTAAAATCGGCAGCTTCATCTAAATTCGCTATCACAATTATTCCCAATTTTTTATCAGGCATAAATGATGTTAAAGTGGAAACTCCGTCAAGCGCACCGGCATGTCGTAAAATTAAATCTCCTTTATATGTAGTAACATACCAACCACATGCATAATTTAGATAATATAATTCAGGATAAGCTATTAAATTGCCTACCGCCATCGCAGGTTTTTGTAAAAAATTCAACTCTGATTCGGAAATTATCTGTTTTCCCTTAAAGTTACCTTTATTAACTTGCATTATCAACCAGTTTGCCATATCATTTACCGTTGAATTTATTGAACCGGCTCCTCCTATGTTATCAGCATCTAACATATCAATTTTTGTAGGAATATTGTTCTTTAGTAAATATCTTGCCGAATTATTAGGATTGTTTACAACATCTTTAATAGAAAATGAGGAGTTCTTCATCTCTAAAGGAATAAAAATATTTTCTTTAACAAAATTTTCCCAAGTAACGCCGGATATTTTTTCTACTAATTGACCCGCCACAACGTACATTAAGTTATTATATTGAAAGGTTGTTCTAAATAATTTATTTGGTTTTAAGTAACGCATTAATTCAATTAACTCACTTCTACTTTTTCCGCTTTTATACCAAAGCATATCGTTTGCGGTATACCCTGATCTATGTGTCACCAAATCCAACGGAGTAATATTAGCCGATATGTAAGGATCTTCTAATATAAATTCGGGAAAATAATACCTGACGGGTATATCCCAATCCATTTTTTTTTGTTCACTTAATAACCCTAAAGCAAAACAAGTTATTGCTTTGCTGCATGATGCAATTCCGTATATTGTATTGCTATTTGCATTAATTTTATTTTCAATATCTGCATATCCGTACCCCTTTGTATAAAGCAAAGTCGAATCTTTTACAATTGCAATTGAGCACCCCGGAATGTGCCAAACTTTCATCAAGCTATCTATTTTTACGTCAAAATCCGAAGAATTAAATTTTTGACTATAAACATTTGTAAAAAACAATATTATTAGAATGATTACCGGTTTTAATTTATTAATCATAAGTTTCTCTTTAATAAAATTTAAAATAAAAATGAAATATTGGGTAAAATATAGTAAATATTATTATTTTAAAGTAATAAAAAATTAATTTAAACTTTTATGGATAAATACGAAATTTTAAACAATTTGGCAATATGCATTGAAAAAGGAAAGGTTGATATTAATTCCAACCATCCGGCAGATATGAAAAATCAAATGGGTGCCGTAGAATATACTCAAGCTGCCTTAGACTTAGAAATTGATGTTAACGAGATATTACAATCGGGGTTAGTAATAGGGATGAATAGAATTGGCGAAAGATTTAGTAAAGGAAAAGCTTATATACCTGATTTAATGATCTCGTCCAAAGCTATGAATGAAGCCAGCAAACTACTAAAACCGTTTTTTATTAACGGGAAAGCAAAATATAAAGGGAGTTTTATTTTAGGTACTGTAAAAGGTGACCATCACGATATAGGTAAAAATATAATTAAAATGGCTCTTGAAGGTAACGGATATAAAGTTATTGATCTCGGGTCAAACGTTACAACTGAAAAGTTTATTGAGGCAATAGAAAATAATTACGGAACATCGGTAGGAATGAGCGCATTATTAACTACAACAATGCAAAATATGGCTCAATCTGTTAAAATTATTAAAGAAAAATATCCCCAAATAAAGATTTTTATAGGCGGTGCGCCCGTAACACAAAAATTTAGTGACGAAATTGGCGCTGACGGATTTTACCCTACTCCCCATGATTTAATTTTAGCTTTAGATAGCATAAATGGATAAGTCACGCTTAAACAATGCCGTATATTTTTATATACAGCCAGATCAACTTGTACTTGAAAATTCGTTAATTGCAAGATCTGCCGGTTATCCTAAAAATAGTGCACCAAAGTATTTTATTGATCAAATTGATTATGAATTAAAGCATGCGATAAATAATGCAGAAATAAAAGCAGGATATATAATTTTTAGCGAAAACGAGTTTAATTTAAGCGAAAAAGGGTTTTTTATAGAGAATGAATTTTTTGATACCGGGAAAATAATTGCAACACAATTAAAAAATAGTACGGGGATTATTATTTTTTCGGCAACTGTTGGCACATATTTTGATGTTGAAGTAAAAAATGCTTTTGAGTCCGGTGATTCAGTAAAAGGATTAATAATTGATACTATCGGAAGTGAATTAGTTGAAAGCGTAGGCGCCAATATGGAACAGTTTTTAATATCGGAATTAAAAAAAGAGAATTTTAATTTAACTAACCGCCTTAGTCCGGGTTATTGTGAATGGAATGTTGCTGAACAACAAAAATTATTCAGTTTTTTGCCGCCTAATTTTTGTGGAATTTCACTTAATGAAGCTTTTATGATGAATCCCCTTAAATCAATCAGCGGTGTAATAGGTTACGGTTGTAAAGTAATTAAAAAAGACTACGCTTGCAAAATTTGCGGTATTGAGTATTGTTATAAAAGAAATTTGTTATATTCATAATTAAAATTTTTTATTTGTACTAAATTTGCTTAATTTGGAATTAATAACTACAAGGAATAAGTTTATGAAAAAGTTTATTGCGTTATTTTTAATATTTTTCACAATGTCGTTGTATTCACAAGAACTTGATTGTACCGTAATTGTTAATTACGAACAACTTGATAATGCTTCAAAAGAAAAAGTTGTAAACTTTGCCCAAGAAGTACAAAATTACATGAACACATCTAAGTTTACGGGAAATGAATGGACATGGGATAAAA
>CALGLM010000085.1 GCA_937930275.1 uncultured Ignavibacteria bacterium | reverse complement strand
ATTATTCTTCAAATCTTGGAATGAATCTTTGAATGCACTGATAATTGTTGGAAATGATTTTATTAATGTAATTATACCGCCAAAAGTTACAGCACCTGCACCTATATATCGAATATAGCTACTCCAAATTTCACGCGGAGTCATTTCAGAAATTAACTTAGTACCAGGGGCAAATACAGTTGTTAAATTATCACCTAAAAGAGTAATTAACGGAATTAATACAAGCCAAGATAATACACCGCCTGCAACCATTATTCCTGCAATTTTGGGGCCGATTATGTAACCAACACCTAACAATTCCGGAGTTATTTCACCATTTATTGTGCCGTTTGGCAATGCTGATTTACGTGAAAATATGTATTGAGGTACATCTTTCCATAAACCAAATATTGACATTAAAACTTTATAAACAAATGCAATTCCTAAACCATAATAAACTTTTTTGGCTAATTCGCCCCCCTTTTCGCCTGCAACCAACACATCGGCACAAGCAGTGCCTTCAGGGAACGGCAATTTTCCGTGCTCCTTAACAATTAATGAACGGCGTAACGGAATCATAAAAAGTACGCCCAAAATACCGCCGGCTAAAGCTAAAACAAATATCTGAAAATATTGAAAGTAATTGCTGCCACCTGGTAAAAACAATAAAGCAGGTAGTGTAAATACTACTCCAGATGCAACTGATTCACCCGCAGAACCGATTGTTTGTACTATATTATTTTCTAAAATAGTGGCTTTGCCAATCTTTTTAAATACAGAAATTGCCAATACCGCTATAGGAATGCTTGCACTTACCGTTAAACCTACTTTTAATCCCAAATATACAGTGGCGGCACCAAATATTATCCCGAATATTGCTCCTAATATAATTGCTTTGGGAGTAAATTCCGGAATAAAGGAGGACGCCGAAATGTAAGGCTTAAATTCAACATTTTGATTCTCTGACATCTTTTCTCCGAATGTTAATTTTATAACAATTTGTTAATTCTTTATACCTTTATCACCAATATCTTTTCTGTAATGCATATTGGCATATTTTACTTTATTTATTTCACTATAACATTCTTTTTTACAATATCTTAGGTCTTCTATCTTATTAAATATTGTAATATTTAAGACACGTCCTCCGGCAGTAACAAGTTTATCTTTTTCTAATGCAGTACCAGAATGAAATACTAAACAATTCTTATTGTTAATTTGCTCTAATCCTTTAATTTCGTACCCATTATTAAACTTATCAGGATATCCCCCGGAAGCAAGAACCACGCATATTGAGTTACCTCCGTTATAACTAACACATTCCTTATCAATATTTCCGGTAGCACACGAGTATAATAACTTTGCAAAATCACCTTCAATTAATGGTAACACAGCTTGTGTTTCAGGATCTCCAAACCTACAATTATACTCAACAACTTTTACTTCTTCATCTTTAATCATCAATCCACAATATAAACACCCTATAAACTGTCTATTTTCGCTATTCATAGCCTCAAGTGTAGGGTAAATAATTTGTGTTTTTATTTTGCTCAATAAATTAGCAGTGACAATTGGAGCCGGAGCATATGCTCCCATCCCTCCGGTATTTTTACCTTTGTCGTAATCAAAAACTCTTTTATGATCTTGGGCAGAAGGTAAAACAAAAAAATCTTTACCATCAGTAATTGCAAAAATGCTTGCTTCTTCTCCTTCCATAAACTCTTCAATTACTACGGTATTTCCTGCTTCGCCAAATATACCTAAGTTAAATAATTCATCTAAATATATATTTGCTTCATCAAAATTATTACAAATTGCCACACCTTTACCGGCAGCAAGACCTGCAGCTTTAATTACAACGGGGTAATCGTGCTCCCTTAAATATTTGCGTGCTACATCTGCTTGCTCCTTAGTAAAAACTTCAAAAGCTGCTGTTGGAATATTGTACTTTTTCATTATTTTTTTTGAAAAACTCTTATCCCCTTCTAATTCGGCAGCTGATTTTGAAGGTCCGAAAACCGAAATTCCCAAAGCCCTAAGATCATCCGCTAAACCTTCTACTAATGGTTTTTCAGGACCTATTACCACTAAATTTACATTACTTTCAGTACAGAATTTTACAATTTCGCTATTCTTAGTAATATTAATATTTTCACCGTACTTTAACGTACCGGGGTTTCCAGGTAATATGTATAATTTTTCCAAACTATTACTTTTTGATAAACTATACGCTAAAGCATTTTCTCTGCCTCCGGAACCTATTAAAGCTATTATCATATATCGGCTCGCATCGTAAATTGAAAAATTCTTGTTAACTCTTCTGTTAATGTAATCCTATTATGTTTTTCTACAAATTCCTCATTACATGCAGGTAAATTACCGGCTTTAAATAGTGTATAAATATTAATAAGTTGTTCTTTTATACCTTCAATATCATCGGGTTCACATATAAAAGAAGCTTTATACCTCTGTAATTCAAGTCTTGCAGCTCCTTCCGGTACACATCCTAAAATTGGTTTTTTTGTACCAAAATATTCAAATAATTTACCTGTTGAAATAGTTTCTGCTGCCTTCATTCTGCCTATCATCATCCATAAAACATCGGAAGATAGCACATAATCTAATGCTTCTTTATGATTTAAATATCCGTGTATTTTTACAAATTCTTGAATTCCTAATTTTTTTATAAGCTTTTCATTTTCTTTTCTTAACAATCCGCAAAAATGTAATTCTATCCCAGCAGCTATATCCGGTCTTTGTGTTAATAACAGTTTAAAAGCTTTTAACAAAAACTTTGGAGTAGCTTTTGTGTAAAAAATACCCGAATAAGTTAACTTTAACTTAGTTTTATTTAAAGGTATAGGAGTAGCTTTTTCAAAGTCATCAGGATCATATCCTTGGGGTACAATACTTATATCGTCAAAGGTTAAAAATTTATAATTAACTAAAAGTTTTTCCTTAATATACCTATTTATCGTTACAATTTTATCGGCAGCTTTTAAAGCATTGTATTCCATTTTTTTATGTTTTAATTTATGATAAAATGTCGGATAAAACGAAAATTGATTTCCGAACCATAAATCTCTATAATCGACAATTAACGGGATATTAAACTCTTCTTTTAACTTAGCCGCCATACTAAAAGCCGAGTATGGCGGAATAGTAACAAATAGAATATCAAAGTGCTCTTTAGTCAATAGTTCTTTTGCAGTTAGGTAAGCCTGTTTAGACCAGCTGACCTTGTTATCCGGAATAAAAAACGTTTTACTTAAGTTACTAAAGGTTTTTCTGATTATCTCTGCCGGCATCGTTATTGTTCCGTACTTTGATAATAGTCTATTTGGGTCATTTCCGCTTGTTCTTATAATGCGGATATCAGAATTTTCAGCTTCTTTCTGCATATAATCGTCATGAGCAAAATACCCCACATCTCCGCTTGTAATAACTGTCGGATCCCAGTTATTTTTACTCATATATTTTGTAAATTTTAAAACACGCTGCACACCGCTAAGCCCCATCGGGGGAAAATAATAAGCAATAACAAGAACTTTAAACATAAATTACTGTGAACTTTTTGAATGATAATTTGGAGATTCTTTAGTTATAATTACATCATGGGGATGACTTTCTCGCAATCCGGCATTTGATATCTTTACAAATTTACCGTTTTGCTTCAAATCTTCAATAGTTTTTGCACCGCAATATCCCATTGAAGCTCGTAAGCCTCCAATCAATTGATAGATAGTTTCACTTAAAGGACCTCTATATGGCACACGGCCTTCTACTCCTTCCGGAACTAATTTTTTAACATCATCTTCCATATCTTGGAAATACCTATCTTTACTACCCTGTTTCATTGCTCCTATTGAGCCCATTCCTCTATATACTTTAAAACTTCGTCCTTCAAATAGCACTTCCTCACCGGGAGCTTCTTCAACTCCGGCAAACATTCCCCCTATCATAACAGTATCGGCACCTGCAGCAATTGCCTTAGCAATATCTCCGGTCTGTTTTATACCGCCGTCTGCAATAATAGGAATTCCCATTTTTTTGAGTGAGTTATATACATTAATAACAGCCGAAACCTGAGGAATACCTACCCCCGCAACAATACGAGTAGTACATATAGAACCGGCTCCAATTCCTACTTTTACTGCGTTTGCCCCTGCCTCTACTAATTCAATTCCGGCTTCTCCGGTAACAATATTACCTACAACTATTTGTAAATCAGGATATTTTTGCCTAATTAGCTTTAATGATTTTATCACTCCTTCAGAATGTCCGTGTGCAGTATCAATTGTTATAATATCTACATCAGCGTTTACTAAGGCTTCAACTCTATCCATATAATCTGCCGAAACACCTATTGCTGCACCGACACGCAATCTGCCTAATTCATCTTTGCATGCATTGGGATATTTTTTCTTTTTAACAATATCCTTATACGTAATTAGTCCATATAAATAGCCGGTATCATCAACAACAGGAAGTTTTTCAATTCTGTACTGTTGTAAAATTCTTTCTGCATCTTCTAAAGTTGTTCCTTTTGGTGCTGTAATCAAATTTTCTTTTGTCATCAAATCTTTAACTTGTAAAGCTAAATTGGGCTCAAAGCGCAAATCTCTATTAGTTAATATACCTACAAGTTTACCTGCATCATTTATTACCGGAAACCCAGAAACTTTATACTTGCTCATTATTTCCAATGCTTGGCTAATAGTATTTTCGGGTTTTAACGTAATAGGATGAAAGATCATACCCGATTCACTTCTTTTTACTTTATCAACTTCATCGGCTTGTTTTTCAATAGATAGATTTTTATGAATAAATCCAAGTCCACCTTGGGCAGCCATGGCAATAGCCATTTGACTTTCGGTAACCGTATCCATCGCAGCGCTTAAAAACGGTATATTTAATTTGATATCTCTTGTTAAGTATGTTGTTAAATCCGTTTCTCTCGGTAAAACAGAAGAACGAGCCGGAATTAATAAAATATCATCAAAAGTGATTCCTTCAAAAACTATTTTTTCATCTATCATATAAACCTCATTTTATTCAAATGCTGAAAAACCCGTAATATCCTCACCAATAATTAAAGTATGCATTTCATGTGTTCCTTCATATGTTTTAACGGACTCAAGATTATTTGCATGCCTCATTACGGGATATTCGTTTAATATACCGTTAGCGCCTAATATTTCGCGCGCAGTTCTTGCAATTTCTAATGCTAATTCGCAATTATTTCTTTTTGCCAGCGAAATATGAGTATGCTTTAATTTACCACTATCTTTTAACTGAGCTAACCTAAAATTTAATAATTGTGCCTTCGTAATTTCAGTTAACATATATACAAGTTTTGCTTGTGTTAACTGAAATGCTGCAATTGGTTTGTTGAATTGAATGCGTGACTTTGCATAATTTAATGCAGTTTCATACATAGCAGTCATTGAACCGACAACACCCCATGCAATACCGAAACGCGCCTGATTTAGGCACATCAGCGGTGCTTTCAACCCGTTTGCTAAAGGTAACATATTACTTTCCGGAATAAAAACATCGTCAAAAATTAATTCACTTGTAATAGATGCACGTAAAGAGTGCTTACCTTTCATTTCAGGAGCCGTAAACCCTTTTGTTCCTTTCTCAACTAAAAATCCTTTAATTACACCGTCTAATTTTGCCCAAACAACCGCAACATCGGCAATCGTTCCGTTTGTAATCCACATTTTAGCACCGTTTAATAAATATCCCCCTTCAACTTTTTCTACTTTTGTTATCATGCCGCCCGGATTACTTCCAAAATCCGGTTCGGTAAGCCCAAAACATCCTATTGATTCACCGGTTGCTAATTTGGGTAGCCAAAAATCTTTTTGCTCTTCACTTCCAAAAGTATAAATAGGATACATTACTAATCCGCTTTGTACAGATACAAAACTTCTAATTCCGCTATCGCCGCGTTCAAGTTCTTGCATTACAATACCGTAGGCTATATTATTTAGTTCGGCACATCCGTATTTTTGCGGTAAATTAAGACCGAATAAACCCAATTCACCCATTTTTTTACTAAATGAATCGGCAATGTCCCTTCAGTGTAATATTTTTCAATTATAGGAATTACCTCTTCATCAACAAATTGTCTAATTGTATCACGCATCATAATTTCTTCTGATGTCAACAATTCCGACAAATCGAAATAATCTATTCCTTCAAATTTATTCATAAATCACTTCATCATTATTTTTAAATAGTTTGCTTAATACTTTACTGCATGTACTTCTTCCAAATCCTCGGGATTGTAAAAATCGAAATATTTTACCTTTAAGCTTTAATACATCCTGCTTTTTTGCAGTTCTCAATTTGGATTCGGCTAATTTATATGCCGTTTCAATTTCAGTATCGTCTTCAATACTACTCAATAATTCGTCAATAATTTCAGTATTAATTCCTTCATTTTTTAGGTCGTATTTTATTCTTAATCGACCTTTCTTTTTGTTAATAAGTCTATCTTTAATAAACTGTCGTGCAAATTCCCTATCGTTTAAATAACCATATTCCTTAAATAACGATATAACTTTATCAACAATCTTTTCATTATCATTTTTTTTTAGAAGCTTATTTTTTAAACTCTTGACCGAATATAATCTAACAGCTAAAAGTTTTTTTGCAAAATTAATAATAATTCTTTCATCATTTAGATCTATTACTTTAAAGTAAAGGTCGCTACTAATTTCCGAATCATTAAATAATTTATGCTCTAAAAAAATATCACCAAAAAGCGAAATAATGTTGCCGTCATCAAAAACTACCGTAACCTTATTATTCTGCTTTTTGGCGGATACTACTTTCATAATTATTTTTTCTTTGTTTTTGTATCTTCAGGAACTTCGCTATTTATTCCGTTGTCATTAACGTCCATACCCAGCTTTCTCTTTACGTCATATTCAAGTTTTTTCATTAATTCAGCATTTTCGTTAATTGCAACACGCAATTGTTCTCTGCCTTGAAATCTATCTTCACCATATGTAAACCATGCACCGCTCTTTTTAATTAATTCAGCTTCAACTGCCATATCAATTAAATCACCGGCTTTACTTATTCCTTCATTATACAGTATATCAAATTCTACTTCTTTAAACGGAGGCGCTACCTTTGATTTAACAACTTTTACTTTAGTTCTGTTGCCGGTTATATTCTGACCTTCTTTTATTGCAGAAATCCTTCTAATATCCATTCTTACGGAAGCATAAAACTTTAACGCATTTCCGCCGGTTGTTGTTTCTGGATTACCAAACATAACACCAATTTTACTGCGTAATTGATTTGTAAAAATTACACAAGTTTTAGATCTATTAATAGCTCCCGTAATTTTACGTAATGCCTGCGACATTAACCTTGCTTGCATTGCCATTTGAGGATCGCCCATTTCACCTTCAATTTCCGAACGAGGGACTAAAGCTGCAACAGAATCAACGATAATAACATCAATTGCATTACTACGTATTAATGTATCTACTATTTCCAAGGCTTGTTCGCCGTAATCAGGCTGAGATATTAAAAGATTTTGAGTGTCAACACCAAGTTTTTTTGCATAGCCGACATCTAATGCATGTTCTGCATCAATAAATGCACAGATGCCCCCTAATTTCTGAGCTTCTGCAATTACATGTAAACATACGGTTGTTTTACCGGAAGATTCTGGACCGTAAATTTCAACTATTCTTCCGCGCGGTACACCACCAATTCCCAATGCATAATCTAAAGAAATTGATCCGGTACTAATAGCTTCAACCTTGTTAATTACACCGTCTCCTAATTTCATTATTGCGCCTTTACCATATGTTTTTTCAATACCGTATATGGTATCTTCTAATATTTTAAGACGAGCATCTTTATCATTTGCCATTTTACACCTTTATTTTAATTTATATGTTTTAATTTTTGTATATAAAGACCCCTTTGGGGTTAAGGTACTCTTTATTAAATAAAGTTCATTTACACAATATTCAATAGGTTCAAACTTTATATCTTTATAACTTTTAATAGTTTCGCTATCTTCTTCGTTTTTAACACGTAATAAAGTTACATGTGGGTTGTAATCTCTATTTTCCTTATTAAAACCTAAATTTAACAATTCTTCTTCAATTTTCTTATTAAGCAGTTCTACTGATTCGTTCTTGTAAAAATTAAACCATAAAATAAACGGTTTCCCGTTTCTATTAAAAGTACCGATTTTATTTAACTTTAAATCAAACGAATTAAAATTTAATGCTATATTTTTTAATCTATTATCTATATCATCAATTAAATTATCTTCTGTATCTCCTAAAAATTTTAAGGTAATATGTATATTTTCTTTTTTTTCCCATCTAAAATTATTAAATGATTTTTTTTCAGAAAGGTTCTCAAAAACATGCGATATTATTTTTTTATCAACCGGTAATGCAATAAAAAGCCTATTCATTGTAAGAAATACCAAGCAAATGCCTTCTTAACAATTCAAGTGCTGCTTGAGAAGCACGTTCTTTGTTTAACATTCTATCTTCACCAAATCTATATTCAACTGCGGTGCAAACTTTTTCATCTGCAATTCCTATATAAACAAGACCAACTGGTTTTGTTGGTGTTCCGCCGGTCGGTCCTAATATACCTGTAATTGATATACCAATATCTGTTGCACAGGCTGCTCTAACTCCCATTGCCATTTGCATAGCTACTTGTTGACTTACAGCTCCAAATTGTGCAATAGTATCTTCAGAAACATTTAATAGCTCCACTTTTGCGGCATTACTATAAGTAACATAACCTCGTTCAAAAAAAACACTGCTACCGGAAATATTTGTGATTCTGTTACTAATTAATCCACCCGTACACGACTCGGCTACCGATAATCTCAACCCCCTTTCGTTAAGTAATTTACCAATAACCTGTTCTAATAAATCATCATTTGTTCCGTAAATATACCTGCCTACTAATGCTCTTACCTTTTGTTCAATTCCGCTTAATTTATTTTTTGCTTCTTCTTCGTTATTTGCAAAAACATTAAAACGCATTTTTACTCCATATTGACTTGGTAAAAATGCCAATTTCGCTCCTTCAAGCAATTCATCTAAATTCCCCAATCTATCATATAAATATGATTCGGGTATACCTGTTGTTAATAAGTTTTTTATTAGTAAAAACCCGTCATTTTTGTTTATTTTTAGCTCAAGTTTCGGTATGACAAAATTTGTCATCATTTCTTTCATCTCAAAAGGAACTCCGGGCATTGCCACAAATATTTTATTGTTTTTTTCAATCCACACTCCCGGAGCGGTTCCTTTTACATTTCTTATGGGAATTGCAATTTCCGGAACTAATGCTTGAGTTTCATTAGTAGGAGTCATTCTTCTGCCCCTATTTTCAAGTATAGTTTTTATATCGTTGTAAACATCTTCATTTCTAATAAGCTTAGTGTTAAAAAACTCTGCTATACACGGTAAAGTTAAATCGTCATGTGTAGGACCTAAGCCACCGGTAACAATAATTAAGTCGTTATTGTTGTATGCAGAAGCAAACTCAGCTAATATTTCTTCTTTAACATCCCCAATAATTGAAGCACGAGCTACATTAATATTTAACGTAAGAAGTTTTTCGCCAATATACGCCGCATTTGTGTTTAAAGTCTGCCCAATTAAAATTTCATCACCGATTGTAATAATTTGAGTTTTCATATTATGAAATAAAATTAATTAATAAATTAACAATTATGACGGTATAAAAAGCTGCAATAATATCATCAAGCATAATTCCTAAACCGCCTTTTATTTTTTCAGCTTGTTTAGCGGGCGGAATTTTAATTATATCCATTGCTCGCCATATCAAAAAAGTAAGTGCAATATACCAAATCTTTTTGGGAATAAAAAGTAAACTTATCCACATCCCTACAACCTCATCCAAAGTAAATTCTTTTGGATCTTTACCATAGGTCAATTCAAATTTTGTCCCAAGTTTTATTCCGATTACAGTAAAAAAAGCGCTTAACAAAAGTAAAACAGTCGCATTTTCAAAACCGGGAATAACTAAATAGATTAAAAGAGCCGCTAAGCTTCCCCATGTTCCGCTTGCAAATTTTATTGAACCGGTAAATAAACCGGAACCTATAAAGTATTCAAATTTATTTAGATTTTGGGGCATACAATTCTCTAATCATAAAACGGTTTTTATAAATATACGAAAATCCGGTATAAGCAGTAAATACTGTAATAAACAGCATTACATAATAAATTAAACTTTTATCAGAAAATAGTTTATAGTAGAATTCAAATTCATTAATAAAGGAAGGAAACGTTCTTAAAACATATATTATTAATAAATAGTATAAAAAGAACATTTGAACAAAAGTTTTAATTTTTGCCGAGCGAGATGTATAAAACGAGTGCTTTTTAAGTTCCGCAAAACTTCTCAAGCCCGTTATTAAAAAATCTCGTATAATAATAATAAAAACCATCCACCCCGGTAATATACCTAAAAACACAAAACCTAAAAACGCTGCCGATGTTAATATTTTATCAGCCAGCGGATCCATAAATTTACCCCAGCTTGTAATATAGTTAAATTTTCGCGCAAGCCAGCCGTCATACCAGTCTGTAATAGCTGCAATTAAAAATACAATCACAGATATTTGTTGCATTATTGCGCTTTCTTGTAAGAACAAAAAGAAAAAGACAGGCGTTAAAATAATACGCATTACCGTTAATTGATTTGGTAGTATCATACGGTCGAATTAACGGAAATGTTATATAAATAATCATACTCGTAAAAACCGGTATTGTGACCGTCAGCCCATTCAATTTTAATTGCATAGTTGCCTAAATAATCAATTTTTTTTATTGTTATCTGCTCTGATTGATAGATAGCCAAGTAATGATCTCCTACTTTTTCCCTATCCGTTTGACATGCTGCACAAGGACATAAAAACCTAAGAGTAGTAAACTTTATATCGGTAGTAGCAGTATCCCATTCTATGTGCAACAAATCTTTTTCGGCAATTATTTTTCTTGGCTTCATATTATACATTTAGACCGGTAAGTTTATTAAGAGCTTCCAAGTATTTATTTTTTGTTTTTTCAATAATTTCTTCTGGTAAATCAGGTGCAGGAGGTTTTTTGTTATAATTAATAGAGATTAAATAGTCCCTAACAAACTGTTTATCATAACTTAAAGGTGTAGTACCGATTTTATACCCGTCAACATCCCAAAATCTCGAAGAATCCGGTGTTAACAATTCGTCAATTAATATCAACTCATTATTGTAAATACCAAATTCCATTTTTGTATCGGCTATAATAATTCCTTTTTGTAAAGCATAATCCGCAGCTTTTTTATATATTTCGACCGCAGTATTCTTAATTTTTTCAAATAAATCTGCATCAACAATCTTTAACGCTTCGCTATAAGTTATATTTTCGTCATGTATTCCGACTTCTGCCTTTGATGAAGGGGTAAAAATTGGTTCAACAAGTTTTTCGGATTCTTTTAAATTTTCAGGTAATTTAATGCCGCAAATGCTGCCGGTCATTTTATAATCATTCCATCCGCTGCCTGTAATATATCCTCTAACAATACACTCAATAGGTATTAGTTCAGCTTTTTTTACTAACATTGAGCGACCTTCTAATGTATCCGAATATTTTAAACAAACTTTCGGAAATGCTTTAATATCAGCAGTTATCAAATGATTTTGAATAATACTTTTTGAAAAATCAAACCAAAATTCCGAAATTTTATTTAATATCTTCCCTTTTTCCGGAATTCCTTGATTCATTATAACGTCAAAAGCACTTAATCTATCTGTGGAAACAATGAGGTAACACTCCCCCAAATCGTAAATATCCCTTACTTTTCCCTTTTTAAATAGCTTTAAATCACTAAAATTAGTGGATAAAAGTACCGAGTTCATATTACCTCATTTTTAAAATTCAATCTTTAAATATAGCTATTGTTAATTTCCTTTTCAATAAATATAAAAGAATAATAGCATTATTTTTAGAGAGGTAACACTAATTATTTAATAATATAAGTACCAGAACCCGGAGTTTTGTAAAATATAGTTGTTCCGTCAAGTTTCCTTAGCTCAATAATTGTAAAATCTAATTTTGTCGTTCCAATACTTTTTCCCGTAAACCTAACATTTAAAATTCGTCCGCTTCCGGATAAATAGTCTTCGGATAATCCCGTCTTAAGAAAAGCAGAATTAACTATTATTCTGCCTGTTCTGTTAATTTCATCTTTTACTTCTTGAGAGTTGAAATTAGGAACTATTAACTGATAAAAATTAGAATTGATTACAGTTTTTCCGCCGGATATTCCGTCAAAAGTAATTAGATTTGGATTAAAATCTATGGCTAATTTAAAGGCTGCTAACTCTTGAATATCTTCCATCCATATACTAACAGAGTCAGTAAGTCCTATTCCCGAGGTTGTTATCATTTTATTGAATGATAGAGTAGGACCTTTTACCGCATCTATAGAAAATTTTCTTGTTAATGTTGTATAATAGTTCTTATTTTTCGCCTCTAACTGAAACTGATACTTTCCTTCATTTAAATCCGTGAACTCAATTTCACTATCTTTTGAATAATTTGACCAATCTATATAATCGGACGGATTTTCATCATTTAATTCAACAAGACGATATCTATATTCAAAATTATCATCGCTTCCTCTCCAAACAAAAATCACACTGTTTGTACTTATTACGGAGTTTTCCGTCGGTGCTTGAACAAACTGAATAAAAGCGGGCGGAGTATCCGTAGTGCCGCCGTTGTTGCAAGAAACTATTACCATTAATAATAATATTTTAATAGTTAACTTTGCCAATTTAATTCTATCCTTTAAAAATCTATTATTCATGTTCAACTCAAACTTATTTTAGTAACAGCATCTTTTTTGTAATTTTATAATTATCGGTGCTCATTCTTAATAGATAAACACCGCTTGCCAAACCGTTTCGTATTTTACCCGAATCAAATTGCAATCTGTATGTTCCAACTTCTTGCTCTTCATTAATTAAAACGGCAACTTCGCGACCTAATATATCGAAAACAGTTAAATTAACTTTTGTTTTTTCGGGTAAATCATATTCAATTGTTGTTGAAGGGTTAAAAGGATTAGGATAATTTTGATATAACTTATAAGATGCGGGCACTTCGTTTAACGTGTATACAACCGTTTTATCAAAAACTTTAATACCGCTTGCTTTATACCCAATATATCTAATACTTAAAGAGTCTTTTTTGTTTAATTTATCAAAAGAACATTTTAAGTTTGCGTCAATTCCGTAGTTTCCTTTTAATCCGTTATATAATTCGGCAAAATCAAGCTTAGCAAATCCGTTTAAACTATCAACCTTAATAAATGCTAAGCCGTTATTCTTACTTAAACCGGATACGGAAAGTGAATCAAATTCAAACGTTCCTACCGGATAATTTATTACTGCCGAAACTGCAAGTAATTCTTTGTCTTCAAAATTAATTGGGAAATTAAATTTATTCTCTCCGGTTTTAAAAGTAATTTTCTTCCTTTCAACAATGTCAGATTCGGAAACATATTGATTTTTCTTTGGTAAAGTAAATTCTTGTGCATAATTCCAATTATTTACGAAAGCCAATAAATCATCAACATCCAATTTATTATCCCCCCTAACTTTAATATACGGGAATGTTCCGTCATATGGTGCAAAGTCAACACCGGTAGTCGAATCTTTTGAGCTCCACATATACACAAAGGTCGATAAATCTCGGGCGTCCAAAATTCCGTCATGAGGTGCAAAATCACCTAAAGCAATTGCACCATAATCTGATAATGCAAAGTTTGAAGTATTTTTGAAATCATCATATATGTCAAGTTTAACTTTATACTTAACCGAAGTAGTTACATCAGATATTATTAATGAGTCATCTTTTGTAACTTTTGAGTAGTTTAAGTATTCGTTATTAATATCATAAAAATATAATTTATAATATATGTTGGAACTTAAATCCGTCCCTTTATTCCATTTTACAATAACTTTATTCCAACCGTATTTTTCCGGTAACTGATAATACGAAACACTATTTCTATCAAAATCAGGTGCTTTATTATCATAGGCAACACTATCAATCAAAACATCATAATATACATTAAACTGAGGACTTCTAAACCTTACATATATCTTTGTAACTCCTTCCATATTGTTCAGTTTATCTGAACTCCTCCAATAAAGTGTATCATTTATTGGTCCCGTGATACTAAATGGCGGATTAATTAAAGATTCCGTATTGTTAATTATCGGACCATCTCCGACTTGGAACTCAAATCTATCAATTAAAATTGTTTCCTGCGGAGTTAAAAACTCGTAGAAGAATTTAATAATACTGCTTTGATTAATTTTTACAACTTTTACAGTCGGAAATTTACCTATTACAAAGTGACTATTACTTGTATCACTAATATTTGCTTCGTTTATATCAAGTACACGAATTCGAGCTGCTGAAGATAATAAAGGTTGTACATTCCAAATATATTTACCGCTATCCGAAGGAATAGTTTTTAAGTTGTAAATCCAGTTTCTACCATTATCAGTAGAAAGTTGAATTCTTACTGTATCTACGTTTTGTGATTCCCATTTAATTGTATAATCGGTACCGGAGTTTAGTGCCATTAATTCATTTGGATTCAATAATCTTATATCTGCAATTGTAAAAGTAGTATCAGACATATCATTTATTAGTGATTTGTCATAGTCACTTACTCTTAGTCTAACTTTTCTACTAAAATCACTCGGAATTGTCCAATCAAAAGTTTGTTGTGCTGCAGAAATCGGATCAGCAGATACAGAATACCAGTTATTACCGTCATCAATCGAATATTCTAATCTAATTAAATTAATAAACGAGCTATTCCATTTTATTTGATAAATCTTTCCTACTTTTAATTTTTCATTACCGTTAGGATATGTTAGATTAATATCACAAATAGTAAATGTTTCGTCACTTAAATCATTAATCGCTCTATATTTTGGATCCGGATTTGCATCCTCAATTTTAATCCTATAATTTTGTGCCGGATCGATATTTTTAATATACCATTTATATGAATCACTATTTGCAGGAACATTACTTGCTATCAATCTCCAGTTTGTTAAATCATCACGTTTATACCATATATTTACATTTTCAATAGTATTAGTACTACACTCCCATTTAATAGAATCTACTTTCCCAAAATGTTCTCCTTCATTCGGGTAAGTTAATAGTATTTCACTTGTTGTTAAAGCTTGATCGCAAGTATCTGATAATTTTTCCTTCGAACTTGATTCGATAAGCCTAATCCTTACATGTTTTGAAGAAACCATTCCTAATATATTTCTATCAATAACTTTTGTAAATCTTCCTAAAGTAGCATTAATAGGTAGATCATTTATTTTGTAAGGTGAATCCGAGAATATCGGAACCGATGTCGAGTCATCTGTAATAAATTCGATATTTACCTTATTTATATATTCAGATTCCCAAACAAATTCTTTTGAGTCTCCGAGTTTCCATACTTCACCTCCTTTAGGATTAAGAAGTTTTAACCTACAAATTGTGAACGGTGCGTTTGAAGTATCAAAAAATCGGTAATTATTGTGATCATAAATTGCGATATAGCATGAATCCGAAACTTCTTCGGGTAGTCTCCAATTATACGATTTATTTCCTGCTACTACATCTGAAGCTATTAGCCTTTTAATTTTATTCTTAGTCCAATAATATAAATCTACTCTACTTATATTTTGACTACACTCCCAAGCAATTGTTTTAACTGATTTTTCTAATACTTTTTCTGCATTATTAAATACCAGCAATTGTAAATTTCCTAAAGTAAATAACCCTTGACTTGTAGCAAATATAGTTGAATCTTCGGCATTAACAATTTTTATTTTTGCAGAATCCGAATAGTAATTATCCAAAATCTTCCAATTATAATACCCTAATTGTGATGAAATCGAATTAGGTTCCAAAGGCTCGTAACTATTACCACCATTAACAGATAAGAAAATTTTGACCGCATTTATGTTAATACTCGGGGTCCACTTAATTTGATAAGTATTTCCTTTATAATATACTTCTCCCCCGTTGGGTTCAATAACATATAACTTAGTTATTAAGAAATAGTTTTGACTTAAACTAACAATTTCACCACCGGAAAGAGCATCGGTAATTTTAATTTTACCTCTATTTGTTTCAACACTCGGTACTTGCTGCCAATTAAATTCTTTTAAACTTGCCTGATAGTTTACTGCTAATTGAATCCAGTTTGTATCAATTCCGCTATTGTAGTATATGTTTACAAACGAAACTGAATTACTGTTATCCCATTTAATCGTTTTTGAGCTATTGGACATCCAGTTTTCACCGCCGTCAGGGGCTAATACATCAATCCAACCCACAGTAAAATTAGCCATGCTAACATCTTTAATATTTGGATCACTGTAATCGCTTATCCTAATTAATCCGCTACCGGTTGACCAATTTTTATTAACTATATTCCAATCCCACTCTCTTGCATTTGCGGCAATTTGATTTTTTATAACTTCCCAAGTTGAGCCGTTATCAGAACTATACTCAATTTTAAGAGTAGTTAAATATAAATGGTCCCATTTTATTTTATAGGTCTTTCCTACCTGATAATATTCGCTTCCGTTTGGTGTTAACAAGGTAACTTCCGGAATGTATATAGTAAATATTCCGCTTGAATCTTTTATATTCGGAAATTCCTCGTTTAATATTCTAACTAAACAATTGCTTGAAACATTATTTGGAACAGTCCAAATATAATTGAATTGAGAAGCCGGAATATTTGTAACAATATTATTCCATGTAACTCCAGCATCAGATGAAAACTCTAATTTAACTGTATTATTATTGCTGCTTGCTTCCCATGTAATATTCTTTTCGGTTAAAGCCCGCCAATTAGATCCCACAACAGGAGTCAATAAGTTTAACATCATACAACTAAAGTAATTATTACTATAATCAATTATAGAATAATTAGAGTTTGATGCACTTAACCTTATCTTCAAACTATCAGAAGATAAATTTGCGGGAATTACAATATTTATCTGTTTTAACGAGGAAGCGACTTCAGTCCAAGCTACAACTTGGTTTTTAGGTTCGTTGTAAATTTCAACTTTAACATTATGAATGTTATCACTATTCTGCCATCTTATATTTAGAGGCAATCCTGCTTGAACTACCTCACCTCCGTTCGGTGATACAACATTTACCCATCCTATTGTAAATGTATCCGGTGAAACAGAATTAATTGTACCATCGTAAGTTTCTCTAATGCGTACTTTAACCGCATTACTTCCGGTAGTAGGGATATTCCACGCAAAAGAATCGGCAGAAGCTATATAGTTTTGAGCACCTTCGATAGTTTCCCAAGATTGACCGCTATTAAGTGAGTACTCCAAATTAATTGTATTAATTCCGTTACCTGCATGCCACTTTATCTTTTGTGTTGTACCGCTTTGCCAATACTCGCCTCCTAAAGGAGCTAACAACTTTAATTGTGTAATAGTGAATGCTAAACTCGAATCTTTAATATGACTATTCATTACATCGGTTATTTTAACCATTGCTCCTTTAGTTTCTAAATTAGGAGGAACCGGATTCCAAACAAAAAATGAATCGGCTTGTATCGAACTTCTTAGCACGCTCCAAGTTTTACCGCTATCACTGCTAAATTCAACCTTTACATAGTTAACATTACTACTTTGCCATGTAATAGTTTTTGAACTTCCGGCTTGCCAAATTTCCCCGCCGTTCGGTTCTAAAAGTTTGATAGAAGGATTAAATATTGCAAATCTATTACTCATTGAAAGTAATGTAGGATTAGTTTTATCTACTAATCTAATTAAAACATTTTGTGAAGGCGTGTTAGGAATAATCCAATTATATTTACCGGTGTTAGCAACTACGTTATCAATTACCCTAAGCCAACTTAAACCGTTATTAATAGAATATTCTATATTAATTGTATCAACTAAACACGAAGACCATTGAATTTCGTGTGAAGTACCTACTTGCCAATTCTCATTCCCCATCGGTAAAACAATATTTAATTGCTTAAAAGTAATTTGATATTTACTTGTATCAATAATATTATATGCACTATTATCCCAAATTCTCAACTTACCGCTAACAGCACACAGATTATTGGGAATTAACCAATTATATTCGCCCAAATTTGCAGAAACTGTACTAATCCTATTCCAAGTTGTTCCGTCAATTGAATACTCTAAATTAACATTTTGAATTTCTGAGCTTGCATTCCACTCAATTAAATAATTTGTACCTGCTTGTAGTTGTATGTTGCTGCTTGGTGTAGTTAATTGTAATAAACTGATAACAAAAGGATTATCATTCGTATCATTAATAGTATTGTTTGATGCAGCATCGCTAACTCTTATATATGCAGTTGTTGAAGAAAGATTTGGTATTTGCCAAGTATAGTTCCCTAATGCTGCAGCTATTGAATTTTTTATAGTTGAATAATTTACACCGTCTATACTATATTCAATTTTAACGTTGCTAATATTTGTACTATTTGACCATCTAATTAACATCTCTTTACCGGCTTGAACGTGCTCCCCTCCGTTGGGTTCAAGTACCGTAACAAACCCTACTTTAAAGATATTATCACTACTATCAGTAATAAACGGTTGTAACACATCTGTTATTTTTATTTGAGCAGAATCAGTAGTTATTTGCGGAACATTCCAATTCATCTTAAGTGAATCCGCCGGATAACTTTGTACAACCGATATCCAACTTGATGAAGGGCTTACTCTATACTGAATCCTTACATTTTTAACATCGGGAGATGATTGCCAGCTAATTTGATAGTTTTTACCACCTTGTATATATTCCCCACCGTTTGGAGTAACGACTTTAAGTAAAGGCGGATAAATTGTAAATTTGTCAGTAGTATCATTAACATTTGTGAACTTGGAATCGTTTACAAGTATCCTAACATTTGAAGAATTTATAGCATACGGAATAGTCCACAAGTAATTGTTTTGTGAAGCTTTTACTTTTACTAAACTACTCCATACACTTCCGCCGTCTAAAGTGATATAAATACCTACCGTATCAATATCATTGCTTGATGTCCATTCAATTTGTTTTATGTCACCGCTTGCCCAAATATCATTTGCCTGCGGTTTCGTAACTTCAAGTTTGGATATTACAAACGATGTATCGCTGATATCATTTATTGCATTTGGTGCTGAGTTATCTTCTACTTTAATTAATGCGGTTGTTGAAGGATAATCCGGAATTGTCCAAATGTACTCTCCTGCTGCTTCAATACCCTTATTACCTATTGCGATCCAACTTGTACCGTTATTTGTAGAATAGTATAAATTTACACTTGTAACGTTATTTGTATAATTCCATTTTATTTTTTCTGTTCTATTAACTTGTAATTTTCCAAAAATATTCGGATTTACAACAACTACATTTGCCGTTCTAAAACTATTTGCGCTTATACTATATATCTCGGATGTTTGGCTGTATGTTAACCTTACCTTTATTGTGTTAGACGGATCATTTGGGATTATCCAATCATATGTTCCCAAATTTGCCGCTACATTACTTGCTATCGGTTTCCATACTCCTTCGGTTGTGCTATATTCAATATTTATTTGATTTACGTTATTTGTGCTTTGCCATGTTATTGCTTTTGTATCACCTATCTTATAATGCTGATTTACTTGATTAAATGACGTTAATGTTAAACCATAAATATTAAATGTACTATTACTGCTTGAACTTACAAAACTGTTCAATGCATCCGTTATTCTTACTTTTGCATTGTTACTAAAATATCCGTTTGGTATTGTGTAACTATACTTTAACGAATCTGCCGGATAATTACTTTCTATTGTTGTCCAATTTGTTCCGTTATTTGTCGTTATCTCTATCTTTATTCTTTGTACTGCATTGGTTCTTGTCCATCTTATATTATAACTTCTTCCCTCTTGTAAATTCTCTCCCCCTACCGGATAAGTTAATGTTAAGTTTGCCGGTAATATCTTAAACTTATTGCTTGTATCTATTATCGTTTCTTCTTTTGTATCTTGTACTAAGATGTATGCATTATCTGTATTGGCACTACTCGGTACGCTCCATGTATATTTTCCTTTATTTGCTTTTTCTTTATATAAAGTACTCCATGTTGTTCCGTTATCCATACTTAATTTAATATATACACTATCTATATCCCTTGTGCTTACCCATTTTACTTCTTGTGTTGATCCCGATAATATCGGTAATGCTCCGTCCGGTTGATTTACTTCTAACTTGCTTATTACAAAGTTTACATCACTTTCATCGCTTATTAAGCCACCGGATATTGCATCAACTATTTTTATTTTTGCTGTTAACGTTGTATCATCCGGTACTATCCAGTTATAAATAGAAGGGGTTGAGTTTACGTTATCTTGAATACTTTTCCAAGTCAGCCCGTTATCTATTGAATAATACAAATTTAGATTTGTGGCATTGCTTGTTGAAATCCATTTTATTTGTTCTGTTCTTCCAACTTGTAATTTCTTTATAATATTCGGATTTACAACAACTACGTTTGCCGTTCTAAAACTATTTGCACTTATACTATATATCTCGGATGTTTGGCTGTATGTTAACCTTACCTTTATTGTGTTAGACGGATCATTTGGGATTATCCAATCATATGTTCCCAAATTTGCCGCTACATTACTTGCTATCGGTTTCCATACTCCTTCGGTTGTGCTATATTCAATATTTATTTGATTTACGTTATTTGTGCTTTGCCATGTTATTGCTTTTGTATCACCTATCTTATAATGCTGATTTACTTGATTAAATGACGTTAATGTTAAACCATAAATATTAAATGTACTATTACTGCTTGAACTTACAAAACTGTTCAATGCATCCGTTATTCTTACTTTTGCATTGTTACTAAAATATCCGTTTGGTATTGTGTAACTATACTTTAACGAATCTGCCGGATAATTACTTTCTATTGTTGTCCAATTTGTTCCGTTATTTGTCGTTATCTCTATCTTTATTCTTTGTACTGCATTGGTTCTTGTCCATCTTATATTATAACTTCTTCCCTCTTGTAAATTCTCTCCCCCTACCGGATAAGTTAATGTTAAGTTTGCCGGTAATATCTTAAACTTATTGCTTGTATCTATTATCGTTTCTTCTTTTGTATCTTGTACTAAGATGTATGCATTATCTGTATTGGCACTACTCGGTACGCTCCATGTATATTTTCCTTTATTTGCTTTTTCTTTATATAAAGTACTCCATGTTGTTCCGTTATCCATACTTAATTTAATATATACACTATCTATATCCCTTGTGCTTACCCATTTTACTTCTTGTGTTGATCCCGATAATATCGGTAATGCTCCGTCCGGTTGATTTACTTCTAACTTGCTTATCACAAAGTTTACATCACTTATATCAAAAATATTTCCGTTTGAAGAGGCATCCGTTACTCTAATTTTAGCAGTTAAAGTAGTATCATTTACTACTAACCATTTAAATTGATTATTAACTGAGCTATCCGATACTGCAATCGGAGGTTTCCAAGTAAGCCCTCCATCAATTGAATATTCAATATTTACATATTTAACATTACTTGTTTTTGTCCATGAAATTATCTTTGATTTTCCGACCTGCCATTTTAAATCAGTATTTGGAATTGCAACAGCAATATCTGCGATTCTAAAAGTAGCATCACTTATATCATTAACTGTTGTATTTTCCATATTTTTAATTCTTACCTTCACAACATTTGAAGGGTCGTTTGGTATCGTCCATGTATATGTACCTAAATTAGCGGCTACATTATCTACTATTAACTTCCAGCCTTTTGTTTCCGTAAAATACTCTAATGCAATTTTACTTATTGTGGGTCCGGCAGACCAAGTAATATTAGTTGTTTTACCTACTTGAAATTGTTCATTACCGTTTGGTGAGGTTAATAATAAAGTACTTAACGTAAAAACAGCATCGCTTTGATCATTAACAATTGCCGAAGCATTCGCGTCCACTATTCTAATTAAACCGGTAGTTGTATTTAAACTATTTGAAGGGAAAGTATAATTATATTCTCCGTTAGCAACTATTGGACCTGAAGTTATCGTATTCCATGTAGTGCCGTTATCATCACTATATAAAATGTTAACTAAACTTACGTTTGAAGAATAAGAATATTTTATCGTAAATGGTATTCCGACTTGAACTACTTCACCACCGTTTGGATTTGTAACATAAATATACCTTAATGAAAAAGTATTATCGTTTTCATCATAAATATTTGAATTTGCAGCATCCGATATTCTAAGTTTTAATTCTCCTGATAAATTATTAGGTGTTTGCCAATTATAAGTTCCGGTAGCGGCAGCAATACTATTAACTATAGTATTCCAAGAAGTGCCGCCGTTCGATGTATATTCAAGTTTAATATTATCAACAAAATTGTAATTCCAAGTTATTGTATTAATATCGCCGGATTTCCAAATAATATTTCCCAAATTTGGAGATGTTATTGCTAAATTGCTAATTCTAAAAGCACCCGATACTATATTTAACGCCGGATCATTTACAGATTGAATTTTAATTTTGGCTTTATCTGAAGATATGTTACTTGGTATATCCCATAAAAAGGAAGTAGTAGAATTAGAATTAATATTCGTTCCCAAAATATTCCAACTTACACCGTCATCAATACTATAATATAAATCAATCAATCCGATATTGCTTATTGTCCAAGCTATATTGCAAGTTTTTCCTGCTTGAAATTGTGAACTTGCTGCCGGGTTTGTAATTTCCATATTTCCGATAACGAATTTGGAATCACAAATATCATAATAGCTCGAATTATCAGAATCCGAAATCTTTACTCTCACATTTGCAGAAGAAATACCGCTCGGAATCAACCAATTATAAGTCCCTAAGGCAGCATTTATTCCTGATGCAATATTCACCCAACTTACGCCGTTATCAACCGAATACTCAAGGGTTACGTTATTAATAAAAGCACTATTCCAAGTTACGGCATGTGAAGTTCCTGCCTGCCATAATTCACCCCCATTTGGTGAAGTAACACTAAGTTTGTTTATAGTAAACGGGTTTGAAATATAATAATTGTTGTTGTCTTGATGATCAGTTATTTTAATACGAGCTTGATTTGAAGAAATATTATTTGGAATTAACCAATCATATTGCTTTAATTCAGCGTTTAAATTTGAAATTATTGAATTCCATGTAGTACCGTTATCTAACGAGTACTCAAGGAAAACTTCATTAACATTGCTAACAGTCCACTTAATCGTTTTTGTAGTTCCGGCTTGCCAAATTTCACCACCAATAGGAGATGTAAGTGCAAAAGAATTTATTGTAAAAGGTGTGCTACTGCTATCTCTTACTGAGCTTACTTCGTCATCAACAATTTTTATTTTATAGTTTTTCCCTGAATAATTAACAGGAATTACCCAAGAATGTTGTCCCCCGTTACCTGAAATATTTTTTGCAATCGGAGTATTATCCCAAGTTTGACCGTTATCTGAGGAAATGTATAAAGTTACACTATTTACATAATTAGCGTCCCAGGTAATGGTTCTTGGTGTTCCTGCTTTCCAAGTCTCTCCACCGTTAGGAATTTTTACTTCTAATCTTTTTAAAGTAAAAGGAGCTGTAGTTTCGTTAACAAGTGCGTTTTTATTAGAAACTATTCTAACTTGTGCTTGGTTGGAATAGCTATCAACAGGAATATCCCAATTATAGAAATGTAATGAGGAATTATATGAATTAATTATATTATTCCATGTAGTGCCGTTATCCAATGAATATTCAAGTTTAACATCACCTATTAGTTGACTATTCCATTCTATTTTATATCTTTTATTTGTTTGCCAAATAGAGTTTACAGTTGGATTTGTAAAATCCAAACTACCGATTGTAAATTTATTTAATGAAGTAGTATTAATTGTACCATCTGAAGAACTAACTATTTTTATACGATTATTCTCACCTACAATATTTGAAGGCACACTCCATGAATATGTATTTATTACATTCGCTGGAGATAGAACATTATTTGCAATTTGTACCCAATTAAGTCCGTTATCCGTACTATAAAATATATTAACAAACGGCACTTGCGAGCTTGACTGCCAACTAATTGTAGCTGTTTTGCCTGCTTGTAAAAGTTCATCACCATTCGGTGAGTTAATATTTAATTTAATGATATTAAAATTATTAGTAGTGTACGAAATATTTAGACCTGATTCGGCATCACTTACTCTTATCTTTGCTTGTATAGAAGAAGAAATATTGTCAATATTCCAA
>CALGLM010000084.1 GCA_937930275.1 uncultured Ignavibacteria bacterium | reverse complement strand
CTAAAGCTTTGCAAGAGCTGTATTCAAGATTTAATATCGGTGTTTATAATTTCGTTTTACGCTATACTAACAATAGAGAAATAGCCGAAGATGTATTACAAGAGACTTTTACACGAATATGGTTTGCATCTCATACATTTAATTCAAAAAAAGGAAGTGTTAAAAATTGGATTTTTACAATCGGATTAAACATTACGCGAAACGAGATGACGTTAAAAAGGTATGCATATCAGTATATTGATATAGATGAAGTGAAATTGGATGATGACGATTTTTCCGAAAGCAGTATTGATGCTCCTTATGAAATTTTAGAAGATATTGAAACAAAAGATAAGATTAATAAAGCAATTGAAAGACTAAGTCCTTATTTAAAGGAAATAATATTATTAAAACACTTTCAAGAATTAAAATTCAAAGAAATTGCGGAAATGACAAATACACCCGAAGGAACGTTAAAAGCAAGATTTCATAATGCCTTAAAAATGTTAAAAAAAATATTAAAAGAGGAAAAATAGAGATGTATTGTAATAATAAAAACTATTTGCTCGATTTATTTTACAACGAAGGAAGCCATGCTTACTTAATAGATATAAAAAATCATGTTGAAAATTGTAATGTATGTAAACAAAACTTTGAAGAGCTAAAAAAGACACTGCAAATTTTTGATTCGGTAAAATCTGAAAATCCGGCACCAATTATAATGGAAAATATTTTAAAAACTATTAATAATATAACTCCTGAAAAAGAAGCAAGTGTCCCGGATAATTCAACTTTAATTAAGCCGATTACCGAAATTGTTTTTAGTTTATTATTCGTTTTTACGCTAATTTATTTAATAAGCCTAAAATTAAGTATTTCAAAATTATGGGACTTATTAAAAGAATATACAATAATAAATGCAATTGGTCCGACGGGAGTAGCCGTAATTTTTGTACTAATGTTGGGAACATTTATAACATTAGCTATTTCGCCGGTTTTATTACTTAGTTATAGACAAAGAAAAAATTTATATTAAAAATATTAGTTAGGAGTTTAAAATGCACAGAAAAAAGTTAATAGCAAAGTTAGCTATTCCCGCTTTAGTAATAGCATTAATTTCTTTAGTTATTATATTATTGCAGTTTCCCTACAGAGCTGCTAAATTTGAAAAACATAAACGTGAATTTAAGAGCTATTTTGCAAAGTTCTCGAATGCCAACATTAATGATCTTAGAAATATTGCTTCAAGTATTAGAGCAAATCTAAAAGCTGATAAGTCATTACAAAATATTGCTTTAAGTATTAATCAATCTACTTTTAACAATTCGGTTATCAATAATATTCAATCTAAGTATTTTGTTGATCGCCAAAAATTTGATGCTGCCAAAAAATATTTGTGGATGTCTGACATAAACGGCAACTTTTTATTCGGAATACCGAAAGAAGAATTTCAATATATGAACGAATCTTACGATAAATACTTTGAAGTTATTAAAAATGACGGTTTTTTTAAAAGTAGAAATGATTTTCTAACTAAATTAATTGATAAAAACGCCGAAATAGATTTTTCACAATTTTTAAGAACAGATAGAAACGAAAGATTTTACAATGAAAATAATTGGCGGTTTTATTCAGAAGGGGATAGTTGGTTTTTATTACAGCCTACTTCAACAACATTTACAGTACCGGTTATGGATAATAATAATAATTTAATCGGAAACCTATATATGAAAGTGGATGATAAGGTGAATGAAAAATATTATGCAAGCCAATACGAACTTGAAAGAAATGATTTATTTTCAGTGTTAAATGTGTTATTTGGCATATTATTAGGTTTTTCTTCCGCATTTTTATGGTTTTTACTACCTACTTGGGTATATACAGATGCTCAAGAGCGTGATGTTAGAAATCCCGGTGTTTGGGCGTTTTTAGCTTTAATTTCTTTATTTTTTGGTTTGACTATTTATTTAATTACGCGACCTACAAATTATAAAACTTTAGTATGTCCGAGTTGTAACGGCGAACTTAACGGAACAAGAGCCTATTGCCCACATTGCGGAACGGATTTATCCGATAATTTTTGTCAACAGTGTCATTATCCTATAAAACCGGAATGGCAATTTTGTCCGAATTGCAGAACCGAAACAAAAGCCCATTATAAAGCTAAAAATTTGCAGAAAATTGACTAAAATTTAATTACCACCTTTAAGTACGCTTACCTAAAATACAAAATATTGTAAGCGTACTTAAAAAAATTAGCTTCTAAAAATCTTTAATCGCTCAATTTTGCTTGCAAGAGTTGTTCGAGGTATATCCAACAGCTTTGCCGCCGAAGTAATACTATTATTGCTTTTATTTAGTGCCCAGGTAATTATTTCTTCTTCTTTGGACGCAATAAACTCTTCAAAAGTAGGATAATCGGATGAGCTTGCGTTTACGACTTTTATTGTTGATTTTGGTAGATTTAAGCTTTCCGGAGTTATATTACCTGTATATGCAAGTGCAATAATCCTTTGTACAATGTTTTCAAGTTCTCTAACATTTCCCTCCCAATTGTACTGCAGTAATTCTTTGTAAATTTCCGGTGTTAGTAGGTTAATTTTATTTTGTGCATTGTGCTTAGTAAAAAAATGCTTAATTAATTCCGGAATGTCTTCCTTCCGTTCGCGTAAAGGGGGCAATATTAAGGGAATAATATTTAATCTATAATAAAGATCTTTTCTAAATAAGTTTTCTTCAACTCGTTTTTTTAAGTCAACCTTAGTTGCGGCAATAATTCTAACATCAATATTAATTAACTCGGTACTTCCTATTCTGCAAATTTGTTTTTCCTGAAGAACACGTAATAATTTAACCTGCATCGATAATGGAAAATCATCAATATCATCAATAAAAATTGTCCCTTTATCTGCACTTTCAAATAAACCGATATTCCTTTTTACCGCACCTGTAAAAGCACCTTTTTCATGACCGAATAGTTCACTTTCCAAAAGCGTTTCCGGAATTGAAGAACAGCTTACGGCAATAAATTTGTTTTTGTGTCTTTCTCCCCAGTTATGCAAAGCACGGGCAACAACTTCTTTTCCCGTACCGCTTTCGCCCTGAATTAAAACCGTACTATCCGTAAGGGCAAGCTGCTTTATATTACTTATAAGTTTTTGCATTATTTGACTACTTCCTACAATCGATTTGTTTTCAAGTAAATCAAGTCGCTTTTTTAATTCTGCATTTTCTTCAATTACGTTTTTCATCTCTCTAATATTTCTTAAGATAGAAAGAAGTTTTTCGGGAGAAAATGGTTTTGTCAAATAATCATAGGCACCTGTTTTAAGAGCTTTAACTGCAGTTTCTACGGTAGCAAATGCAGTAATTAAAATAACTTTGCACTCGGGATAACTTGCCATTATTTTTTCTAAAATTTCAATGCCGCCTATTTTGGGAAGGCGTAAATCCGTAATAACAATTTCGGGAACAATTTTATAAAATTGTTCAAGTCCTTTTTCTCCGTCTTCTGCAGCAAATACTTCAAAATTTTCTTTTTGTAAGATATTAGTTAGCGATACTCTTGAAATTTTTTCATCTTCAATTATTAGTAGTTTCATCATCATTTACCGGTAAAAAAACTATAAATGTAGTACCTTTATTAACCGTGCTTGTTATTGTAATCTTTCCGCCGTGGGCTTCAATAATTCCCAAACAAACGGCTAATCCCAAACCTGTTCCGGTACCTACATCTTTAGTTGTATAAAATGGTTCAAATATTTTTTTTAAGTTTTCTTTCTCAATTCCGCAACCTGTATCAGATATTTCCATGCAAACATTACCGTCTAATACGTAAGTATATAATTTTATTTGTCCGGAATTTTCTATTGAATCGGCTGCATTTAATAGTAAATTCATAACTACTTCTTGAAATAGATGGTATTCAATTTTTACTTTTGGAATATTTGGCATCAAATCTAAAATAACTTCTATATTTTTAGCTTTTAATCTGTAATCAAATAGTCCGGTTACTTTTTCAATTGCATAATTAATGTTTGTTTGATTATCCGAAACCGGTTGTTGTCTCGCAAATCCCAGTAATTTGTTAACTACTGTTTCTATATTTTCAATACCCTCATTTATCAAGTCCAAATATTGTAAAAGTAGTTCTCTATTTTCCGGGTCAGTTTTAATTGCATATAAGCACGATTTAATCCCGTTTAAAGGATTGTTAACTTGATGTGCAACACCTGAAGCAAGCCTACCTATAGAAGCAAGTTTTTCGGCTTGATATATTTGTTTGTTAGCGTTTTCGAGTTGCTTTACGGATTGATTGATTCTTTTTTGCATCTCGTCAAACTTTTTGTACAAAATACCAATTTCATCAGGAGAATCAATTAGCTTTATCTGTTGGTTAGACGAAAAATTTATGTTATCAATTAAATGAACAAAATTATCAAGTCGAGATGTAATACGTTTAACTAAAATATTAAGCAATAAAATCACAAATCCGCTTACAACAACCGTTGCAATTAATAGCATGAAAAATAACGAAGTTAATTCGGTTAACACTGGTTTTGCAGAAAATCCTATTTTTAAGTATCCCCAGCTGTGTCCGAAACTTTTAAAGTTTTGATTAGATTCAATTAACCAGCCAAACTTTTTTGAATTATAAATTTTAATAAAGTCTATATTCGGACTATATTTAATAAAAGAAATATTTGTTTCGGTTTTTATTCCTTCTTTATCCAAAAATCGACTGTTAATTGCCGAACCAAATTCATCATAAATTGTTACAAATAGTACGCCGTCAATCTTATTTATAAAATTATCAATATAACTATCAAGGATGTTTTCTTTTACAAATACCGAATTTTCTTCAAATATCATTGCATCGGTCAAAGTAACGGCAAATGTCGAAGTAATTGCTTCTGCAGTTTTTATTTCCTTCTGAATAATATTTTCTCGCCATTGAATTAATAAAAACAAAGAAATTAATAGCATTAAAAATATAATTAATATGCCAATTGCAGTAATTATTTTTGTTTTTAGACTATTCTTAAAAAGCATTAGTATTCTTTTTTAATTCTCTTATTATATCGTAATCTTTATCATCGGCTTTATTAAATCCGTAAACAAATTCGTTATCCCAACCTTTTGTTATTTCTATTCTTTTGGGATTGTTTTTATTTATTTTTAGTAAGGCTTTAACCATTTGGTTTATCGCCCTGCTATTGTTATCTTCTAAGGCAATTACAGGTGATGTCGGAATAGGATCGGAATAAGCAAGTATTTGTATTGCATTGTTAATTAAATTTTTCAATAAATATTCGCGAGTTACTCCTATATCAAAATCACCGCGAACAACCTGATATATTACACTTTGATGATGAGGGAAATTTTTAATGTTGCTAAATTCGCTTAACTCAATTTTATTTTTTCTGATTAAAATGTTGGTGAACCAATTAGAAGAAAAAGACTCTGCAGAGGGTAACGATACAGATTTACCCCTAATATCTTTTAATGCTTTTATTGGTGAATTAAATTTTGCAAAAAGCACCGATCGCGAAAAGGGGAGGAAGTTTTCGTTTAGAGGTTTTAATATTGGTTTAATTTTGTATTTTTGTTTTGCTTCAATGTAAACGTATGAACCGACAAAGGCAGCTTCAACCTTTCTGTTAATAAGCATTTCAATAGTTTGAGCATAATTTTCGCTTAATTTAAGCTGGAAATTATAATCGGTATTTTGTGATAAGTAATCTAAAATTGGTTGATATCCTCTGTAAATTATATTTGGCGGATAGCGGGAAATAACGCCTATATAAACAATCTCTTTGTTTTTTATATTATTATCACTATGATTTCTGTTAAAAATTACGGTACGCTCTATATTTAATGTATAATTGTAAAAAATAATTGTAAAAATTATTGCAGTAAAAATGACAGCAAATGAATAATATAAAAGTTTTCTTTTATTCATTAAATTTAGAACGATTGAAAGTTTTTAATATTAAAATTTACAAATAAATTTGCTGTTAACAAAAACTATTATTATGATAATTTGGTGATAATAAATTCTAATTGCAAGTCGTTTGCATTTAGAGCGAAAATGCTTTATATTTGTTTATGGAATTTTTAATAAATACACTAAAAAAAGCCGGCTACAAAATTACTACAGGAAGAAAATCTGTTTTAGATTATCTTTTTAAGGCAGGAAAACCGGTTTCCTTAAAAGATATTCAGAACGAAATACCGGATATTGATTTTGCAAGCATTTACAGAATTATAAATCTTTTATTAGAATTAAAAGTAGTTAGAAAAGTGAATTTTGGCGAAAAGTATTTGCGTTATGAGTTAGAGGAAGAAAATCATCCGCATCATCATCATATTGTTTGCACTAAATGCGGTTGTATTAAAAAAATTGATTTATGTATTGTAGCAGAGCTTGAAAAAGAAACTAATTATAAAATTTTAGATCACAATATGGAGTTTTTCGGATTATGTCCAAAATGTTCATCAAAAATATAATGTTATTTACATCCCTTTTTTCAATCTTATTTTTTGGATGCAGCGATAAAAATAAAGATAAAAACAAAAAAATTAATGTTACTGTTTCAATAACAACTTATGCAGATTTTGTAAAAAATATTGGCGGAGATAAAGTCGAAGTTAATTTAATGATTCCGCCTAATGCAGAACCGCATGATTTTGAACCCACTCCTTCTCAAATCACTAATTTATCCAAAAGTGATATATACTTTAAAATAGGTAGCGGATTTGGATTTGAAGATAACTTAATGCAAAGAATAAAAGGTTCTTTAAGTAAGTTAAAAGTAATTAACACTTCAGAAGGCATTAAAATTTATAACAACGACCCTCATGTTTGGCTTGGAATAAATGAAACGAGGGTAATTTTAAATAACATTTATAAAGGATTGGCTTCATTTTCACCCGAAGATAGCAGTTACTTTTCAAGTAACTTACATAAGTATTTAAATCTTTTGTTAGCAGAAGAAATGAAAATAAAAGAGAGTTTTTCCAAAAATAAAAATAATTATGTGTTGGTTTATCATCCGGCTTGGCATTACTTTTTTTCACAATTCGGAATTACTCAATTAGGTATTGAACGTGAAGGTAAAGAACCGAATGCTAAAGATTTAACCGAAGTATTAAAAACAGCAAAAGAACATAAAGTAAAAGTTGTTTTTATTGAACCTCAATTTAATAAAGAAAGTGCCTTGGCAGTTGCTAAACAATTAAATGCAACTATTGACGTAATTAACAATATTCCTTCAAATTATTTAAAAAATTTGGATGTAGTTAGACGTAAAGTGAGCAAAAGTTTACAATGATAAATGCGATAAGCGTAAAAAACATAAAAATAAGTTTAGGTGGCTTTGAAATTTTAAATGATGTTAGTATTGAAATTCCGCAAAATGAATTTTTAGGTATTATAGGTCCTAACGGCGGCGGAAAAACCACATTACTTAAAGTTATATTGGGTTTATTAAAACCGAATAAAGGGGAAGTTTTGATTATGGGTAACCCTTTGAAAGAATCAAGAGACTTAATGGGGTATGTTCCCCAATTTAATTCTTTTGAAAAAGATTTCCCGATTTCGGTATTTGATGTAGTTAAATTAGGGGTTGTAGGTAAGAAAATAAAAAACATCAGCGATGTTGTTATACGAGCTTTAAACTTAGTGGAGATGTCGGATTTTAAAGATCGTCTAATAAGTGAATTAAGCGGCGGTCAAAAGCAGCGTGTGTTAATTGCAAGGGCGTTGGTTTCAAACCCAAAAATTCTATTATTGGATGAACCGACTGCAAGTGTGGATACAAAAAGTGGTAGAACTTTCTACGAACTTTTAAAAGAATTAAATAAAGAAATGACAATTATATTAGTTTCGCACGATATCGGAGTGCTTTCTCAATATGTTAATAAAATTGCTTGTTTAAATAAAACATTAGTTTATCACGATTCAAAAGAAATTTCGCACGAAATGTTGGAACAAACTTACCATTGTCCGGTTGATTTAATTGCTCACGGAGTGCCTCATAGGGTTTTAGGCGAATATAAAAGCGAGTTATAATATGTTTGAAATATTTAGTTATGATTTTATGATAAATGCGCTAATTGCCGGAGTGTTGGCAAGTATTGCATTTGGAATTGTTGGAAGCTATATAGTTGTTAAGCGAATTTCATATATTAGCGGCGGCATAAGTCATACAGCTTACGGAGGAATAGGGCTTGGTTATTTTTTAGGATTTAGCCCGTTATTAGGTGCAGTCGGTTTTAGCATTCTTGCGGCAATAATTATAGCTTATTTAAGAACTAAAAAAAATAATTACGAAGATACGTTAATAGGAATCATGTGGTCTTTGTGTATGGCTTTAGGTATTTTATTTATTAGTTTAACATCTGGTTATGCTCCTAATTTAAACGGATATCTATTTGGCAATATTCTTGTAGTACCAACGCAAGAACTTTATTTAATGGTTGTTTTGGATTTAGTTATTGTTCTTTCTGTTTATTCATTTTACGATAAGTTTTTGGCAATAACTTTTGACGAGGAATTTTCACGAGTTATGGGGATAAAAGTAGATTTTTATTATCTTATTTTATTAATTTTAATAGCATTAACTACTGTAGTATTAATTAAGCTTGTAGGAATAATTTTAGTTATAGCTCTTTTAACAATACCCGGCGCAATTAGTCTTCAGTTTGTTAGAAGCTTAAAGAGTATGATGATTTTAAGTATAATAATAGGATTATTATTTAACTTTTCCGGTTTAATTATCTCTTATTATTTAAATATTTCTTCCGGAGCTACTATTATAATTATAGCGGTAATTAGTTATATTACAAGTTTAATTTTTAAAAGTTATTATAGTAAAAACACAGCAACAAATTAAAGAGGAAAGATTTGATTGAATGGAATGTAAATCCTGAAATTTTTTCAATAAGTATTTTTTCGATTCGTTGGTATGGGTTATTATTTGCCCTTTCGTTTTTTATCGGATTTCAGTTAATGACATGGATATTTAAAATAGAAAAGAAGAGTGAAAAAGATTTAAACGATCTTGTTTGGTATATGATAATCGGAACGGTAATAGGTGCACGGCTGGGGCATTGTTTATTTTATAGTCCTATGTATTACTTAAGTAATCCTTTAGAAATATTGGCTATTTGGCACGGAGGATTAGCTTCGCACGGTGCTGCAATAGGAATATTATCTGCAATGTATTTTTATACAAAAAGCAGAAAAGGGATTTCTTACTTATGGATTTTTGATAGAGTAGTAATAACAGTTGCTTTAGCTGCAGTTTTTATTAGATTGGGAAATTTGTTTAACTCCGAAATTTACGGTAAACCTACAGACGGAAGTTGGGGGTTTATTTTTACGGCAGTGGATAATATTCCCCGTCATCCGACTCAAATTTATGAAGCTGCGGCTTACTTAGCTATTTTTATTTTCCTATTTTTCCAATATAAAAAATATACTACTAAAATTAAAGAAGGATTGTTATTCGGCTATTTTTTAGTGGGAATTTTTGGATTTAGAATTATTGTTGAGTATTTTAAGGAAAATCAAGAGGCTTTTGAAGCTACACTGCCTATGAATATGGGACAAATATTGAGTATCCCATTAGTAATTTTGGGAATATACTTGATTTATAGAGCGAAACACTTAGAACCGACAAAATAAAAAAAGCTTGTTGAGTTACAACAAGCTTTTTAAGTCGGGGTGATAGGATTTGAACCTACGACCTCTTCGTCCCGAACGAAGCGCGCTACCGGGCTACGCTACACCCCGAAATCAAGACTACTAAAATAATATTTTTTTTAATGTTTTTCAATATTTAATTAAATTTTAGAGTAATTTTTAGAATATAAATAAAATAATTTTTATTTTTACATCTTTTTTTTATTAAATTACGCATTTAAATGAAAATATTTAATAAAAGTTCATTATAAATATTATTTATTAACCAAACCGGAGAAAAGATGCCAGTACTAAAAAAGTTTAGAACCATTCCGGAAATATTTGAGTATTTAACTAAAGTATTTGCAAAAACTACCGAAAAACCCGTATTTAAATTTAAAGAAGACGGAAAAACATATCGAGATATTTCTTATAACGAATTTAAAGAAAATACTGAGCAATTTGCATGTGGTTTGGCTTCATTAGGTATTAAACACGGGCAAAAAGTAGCAATAATTGCAGAAAATCGTCCGGAATGGGTTTATGCCGATATGGCTATTTTAGGTTTGGGTGCTGTCGATGTTCCGCTGTATCCTATTTTAACCGCAGATACAATACAATTTATTCTAAATAATAGCGAATCGACTGCTATTATTGTCTCCAATAAATTCCACTTAAATAAAGTACTAAAAATTAGAGATAAATGCAGAAACTTAAAAAATATTATTGTAATGAATGAAAAGGATTCGGTTGCAGAACCCGGAGTATATTCATTTAAAGAAATAAAATATAAAGGAAAAGATTTTTTAAGCGAAAATCCGAATTATTTTTATGACACAATAAAATTATGTAAAGAAGACGACTTAAGTACTATAATATATACTTCGGGTACTACAGGCGAACCAAAAGGAGTAATGCTAACTAATAAAAATATTATTTCTAATACGGTATCAGCTCATGATGTATTTGATTTAAACAAGGATGACACATTTTTGTCGTTTTTACCGTTATGCCATATTTTTGAAAGAACAGCAGGTTATTATGTTGCACTTTCAGGCGGATGTACTATAGCATATGCCGAAAGTATTGAAAGAGTAGCGAATAATATGGAAGAAATTAAACCGACTGTAATGACTGCTGTACCCCGTTTATTTGAAAGAATGTATAATAAAATAACTCGTAATATTGAAAGCCAATCACCAAGCAAGCAAAGAATATTTGCTTGGGCAGTTGAGTTGGGAAAAGAATATGCTATTGCAGAAAAATCTCCGCAGGGAGTACCTATTACTCTTAGTTTAAAACATAAACTGGCTGCAAAATTGGT
>CALGLM010000083.1 GCA_937930275.1 uncultured Ignavibacteria bacterium | reverse complement strand
CGCAACTATCACACTCTTCAATAAATGAAATTTCTTCGGAAAAATCATAAAATTCTTGTTTGATGTAAAATCTATAAAAACCTCGTTTGCGTAAAAATTCTATTTCTTCTTTTACTGTTCTGTTTTCATGAATATGTAACGGAAATCCTAATAAGTATCTATCGTTATCGTTTTGTAATTCAATCCACTCGGCAACGGTTTTTACCGAGTCTTTTATTACTTGATTACCACAAATAAAGCAATAAGTTTTACCTATACGTGCAAATAATAGTCTTAAATAATCATAAATTTCGGTAGTTGTACCAACGGTTGATCGAGGGTTTCGTGTGTAACTTTTTTGTTCGATTGCAACAGCCGGGCTAATTCCTGTTATAAGTTCAACATCCGGTTTGTTTATTCTTTCCAAAAATTGACGGGCATACGAGCTTAGACTTTCTACATATCTTCTTTGTCCTTCTGCATAAATTGTATCAAATACAAGAGAGGATTTTCCGCTACCGCTTACGCCGGTAAACACAACTAAATTATTACGCGGAAATTGTAAGCTGACGTTTTTTAAGTTATGCTCTTTTGCACCTTTAATAACAATCAATTTTTCTTTAGACATTTTATCTATCTCGTATATTTAAAATATAAAGGCGACCGGTCTATAGGTCGCCGATAATAATATTTTTTTAGAAAATTTATTTTGCTTTGTTTTCTTTTAAACTGTTTATTGTATCTTCAAGTTTTTTAAGTTCTTTATATCTTTCGTTAAGCTTTTTTTGCTGGTCTTCAATTTCCTCAAGTTTTTTATCAAGAGATTGTTGGTATTCTTCTTTACTCCAATATCCTCTTTGTTCAAAGTAAGATTTAAATAACCAGTTACGTTTTAATGCTTCCATGTTTTCGGCAAAGGCTTCTGTTCCTATTCGGGCAGCGTTTGTAGTTTCAACCAAGTTGTTTATCATTACTTGAACACTATCCAAAGCTGTTCTATCTGTAAGTAATCCACCTATCGTCCCTTTTCCGTTTTTAACGCCGGCAACAATATGGTCAACATTATTCATAGTAGAATCTATTTTTACAAGAATGCTTTCAAGACCTTTACTCATATCTACAATAATATCGGAAATTTGATTTAATCGTGTCGTAATTGCATTAAGACTTGCATCAGCCGATTTGGTAACGCTTACAGTTGAATTATACAATTCATCATCATTAACAATTTTGCCGATAGTTCCGTTTCCCTCGTTAATTTTAGCCACAATTTGCGAAAAATCTTTTGTAATATCTTTAACATAAGCCATTATAGCTTGAGTTTCTTCAATAATTGCGGAAACATTTAACGGGTCTTTTGATTTAATATAATTTCCGTCTTCAACAATAGGGCTTTTTTCGGAGCCGGGAGTAACAGAAACAATCTTTTTACCAACAAGACCTTCAGTTTCAATAGAAGCTTGGCTATCAAGTCTAATAAACTTTATCATATCTTTCTGAATCATCATAGTAACTTCAATTTTACCCGAACTACCCGGTACAAGCACTAATGAACTAACGCTGCCGATATCGTATCCGCTTAACCTTACGGGGGCTCCCGGTTTTAATCCTTCAACATTAGTAAAATATGCTTTAATATTAATTGTTTTAACAAACATCGAATCTTTATTGCCAATAAAAAAGATAAAAATTATTAAAAGGACGGAACCGAAAAAAATAAAAATTCCTAAACGGGCACCTTCTAAGTTTTTAAGCATCTATTACTCCTGTTACTTAAGCGCTTCTAAGCTAAAAAAGTTTTGTAAAAATTGTTCTTTTGAATCCGTAAGTTCTTCAATATTTCCTTGATAAGCAATTTTGCCGTTTCTTAAAAATATTGCTCTATCTGCAATTATTTTAGCACAAATTAAATCATGTGTAACAATAATTGAAGTCATTTTAAGTTTTGTTTGTAAATCTAATATAAGTTTACTAATTTCTTTAGTCGTAATCGGATCTAAACCGGTAGTAGGTTCATCGTATAACATAAGTTCGGGGTCGGTAATAATACTTCTTGCCAAACCTATTCTTTTTCGCATACCGCCGCTTAATTCACTCGGCATTTTATCTATTGCATGTGCTAACGAAACTAATTCCAAAGTTTCTTCAACTTTAATGTCGCATTCTTTTTGTGTTTTAAAGAATATTTTTTTTAGAGGAAATGATAAATTTTCTCGCACACTCATACTATCGTATAAAGCAGCACTTTGAAATAAAAAACCGATTTTTTTTCTTACCTCGTTCATTTCTTCAACCGTTAACGAATGAATTTCTTTATCGTCAATAAAAATTTGTCCGTTATCTGGGGTTAAAAGACCTATAATACATTTTAATAATACGCTTTTACCGGTTCCGCTTTGACCAAAAACAACTAAGTTTTCGCCGGAATTAACGTTCAGCGAAACATTATCCAAAATTTTGGCTGTTCCGAAGGATTTTGATAGATTTAATATTTTAACTAAGATACTGTCGGCCATAACCACAACGTAACTTTTACTAAAACAGTATCCATAATTAATATAAGTAGAGAAGCCACAACAACGGATGTAGTAGAAGCTTTTCCTACGCCTTCAGTACCGCCGGTTGTTGTATATCCTTTATAACAGCCTACTAATCCTACAATAAATCCAAAAAAGAAAGTTTTTGCAACACCCGGAATTAAATCACCAAATTGAATAGATTCTATTACTGCATTAAGATAATATACAAAATTCATATTCTCGGTAATTATTACAGAAATATATCCGCCTAAAATTGAAAGTATTATTACGTAAACCGTTAAAATCGGAAGAATCATTGTTGTTGCAAATATGCGGGTAACAACTAAAAAATTAAACGGGTTAACACCGGATACTTCCATGGCGTCAATTTGTTCGGTAACACGCATGCTACCCAATTCGGCACCGATTCCGGAACTTACACGCCCCGCAAAAATTAAGGCAGTGATAACGGGGGCAAGTTCACGAACTGCTGAAATTGAAACCATTGCTGGTAAAAAATCTGTTGCACCAAAACGCTGCAATACCGGATAACTTTGTAAACCGAGCACTAAGCCTATTACAATTCCCGTAATACTAACAATTGGAAAGGTTTTTACCCCTAATTCGTCCATGTGTTTGCGGATTTCTCCTATTTCATAAGGAGGAAGAAATACTTCTTTAAAAAAACGTGAAGTGAAAACGGTTAATCCGCTTAAAGTTACAAAAAAATTGTAAACCGATTGTCTAAAGGTCGGTTTTCTTACCGATAAAAGTTCGGGTATTTTCATCAATAAATTTTCTTATTTAATATCTAAAGATAAAAAATAATAGTCTAATTATAAATTCTTTTTTAGTTTATTATAAAAAATCTTTTTTTATATACAAGTTTAGAAATTGAATTTATTTTTTTATATTAATATTCTGTTTTAAATATTTATTTTGTGTGACAAGTGGATAAAAGAGAAAATCAATTTAATAAAAATAATAAACCTAATAAAAACGGTAATAATGAATTTTTTGACGGTAAGTCTGAAAAAAGAAATAAGTTTAAAAAATTTGATAAAAAAAAGAATATAAAGGGAAATGATTTTAAGGCAAAATCAATAGAAAAGGAGCATGTAGCAAAAAATATTGAGCTTGAAAGTGAAAAGACGGTACATAAACCAAAAGCCACTATCGAAAAAAGACATGAAAAACCTCGATTTGTTAAACCGATTGTCAAAAATAAAGAAATTAAAAAGAGTGAACCGGTTGCGGAGTTAAAGTATTTTTCTGATTATGTAAAAAGACAAATTCCCAAACATATTTCAGAAAACAAGAATTTCTTGAATATTGAGCCCCTTGCTTTACTTGAGTATGACCATGAAATTAAAATTAAAGAGTTGGCTTTATCTGACTTTTTAAAGAAACATTCGATAAATTGTAAAACTGAAAAAATTACTAAATCTCCCAAAAGCAGAAATTACAGAACAACGACAAAACGTAAGTTAAATATTGATAAAGGGAAATTTACTTTAGTTTTTACTGATGAAAATGTAGTTAATTTTAATAATCTTATTAGTGTAAGTGCCTTAGAACCGGTAGAACATAAAGATATTTACTTTTTTATTGCCGAAAAAATTAATCAACCTGCTTATCATATTGTAGGCAAATCTCTTAATTATGTTATAATAAGAGGGACATATAACGACTTTTCGGTTGTGTTTAATATTCATATAATGAATGCGGATAATGTTAGAAAAATTAAACTGCTTGCCGAAGAATTAAAAAAACTTAAAACGAATATACGCGGAGTTTATATTTACTTAGACCCTACGAAATCTGATAGATCTGAAGAGCACACGTCTGAACTCCAGTCACCGTACGTAATCTCGTATGCCG
>CALGLM010000082.1 GCA_937930275.1 uncultured Ignavibacteria bacterium | reverse complement strand
TTAGAGGCGATGATGCCGATGATAGAAGTTTAAAGTGGTATGAATATATCGGATATCAATACAATGGTCGTTTTTTGAATAACAGAAATAAATTAAACGGAGTACTTAAAATTAGGGGTGGTATTGAACATAATTTAGAAATAAGTGCTACTCCAAAACTTGGTTATTTTAATATTTCACCACGAATAGATTATACGGAAAAATGGTATAATAAACGAATTAGTCAAGAATTAGTAAATAATCAATTAGTCACAAAAGATGTTAACGAAATTAATTTTGTTCGTTCTTTTGATTTTAGTTTAGCAGCTTCTACAAAAATTTACGGGATGATGCCGGTAAATGCAATGGGAATAGATGCATTTAGGCATACAATTACGCCTAATATATCTTATAATTATTCTCCGGATTTTACGACAGATTTTTGGGGTTACTATAGTTCGGTAATAGATAGCACCGGAAAAATTATTAGATATGATAAATTTAACAACGAAGTTTTCGGAGGCGCCGGTTCAACAGAAAGGCAAGCTATAAGCTTATCATTAAATAATGTCTTTGAGCTAAAAACCTTAAAGGATTTAACTGATACTACATCACAAGCTAAAAAATTTACATTATTAAATTTAAGCGCAGGGTTATCATATAACTTTGCTGCCGATTCACTTAATTTATCCGATTTAAGTTTATACTATAGAACGCAAGTAGGTGAGTATTTTGACTTTTCAGGAAATATCAATTATACTTTTTACGAAAATATAAACGGACGACCTATTAATAAATTTTTATTAAGTGAAGGAAAAGGATTTATGCGGTTGACAAACTTTAGTATTTCCTTGGGAACAGATTTAACTCCGGAAAAAATAGTTGGGAAAAAAGAAATTAAAAAGAAAGAAGGAACAGAAGGCGAAGATGAAGAAGAAGTGTTTATGAAACAATCTGATTATATTGCATTATATGACGAACAACCCGCCGATTTTACAATTCCATAGACTTTAGGGTTATCATTAAACTATAATATTAATAAACGAAATCCGAGTTATATATATGAAACTTTCGGAATGGTAATGCGTAGCAGTTTAAGCATATCCGAAAAATGGAAACTTACTATAAACGGTAATTATGATTTTATTGAAAAAGAAATTTCCGCTCCGCAAATTACAATAAATAGAGATTTGCATTGTTGGGAAATGAATTTTTCATGGATACCGATTGGAAGATACAGAGGCTTTAATTTTGAAGTTAGGATGAAAGCTCCGCAGTTAAGAGATATTAAAGTTACAAAGTCAAAAGGAATTTACAGCGGATTAAGGTAAAACTTGAAAAGAAAAATTTTAATTGACGGAAATAATCTGTTACATAAAATTCCAAAATTATCCAAAAATAGTACTGCGGATACAAGAATTTCTTTGGCTTTAAAGTTAGACAATTATTTTGCAAAAAGAAATATTAATTGCACTGTAATATTTGACGGACACAGAAAAGATACTATTAGAACAAACAAAGTTAAAATTGAGTATTCCGGTAGTATTACTGCAGATGAAATAATTAGAACTGAAATTGAAAGGGCTAAAAATACAAAATTACTAACGGTAATTTCATCTGATACGGGAATAACCGATTTGGCTAAAGTATGTTCGTGCGATATTATAAAAAGTGAAGATTTTTCTAAAATGTTAAACGAAAACAATAATAATTCCGAAATGACTGAGTTAAAAATAATAGAAAGCTTAAAAAATAACGATTGGGTTAAATTATTTGAAAAAGGTAAAAGATGAATAGACTGATATTTGCAACTTTGTTATTATTAATTAATTATTTGAGAGTTGGTGCTATGGATAACGAAAAAGTAAAAAAAGAGATTGAAGATTACTTAAATATGCAAAAAGGAGTATTTGCTGTAGCGTTTATGGATTTAAATAATCCTAAAAATATGGTTTTAATAAACGAAAATGAAGTGTTTCATGCTGCAAGTACGATGAAAACGCCAGTAATGGCAGAATTGTTTAACCAGGTTGAACAGGGACTTTTTAATATTGATGATTCAATAATCGTTAAAAATGAATTTACAAGTATTGTTGATAGTTCTCTTTTTAGTATGGAATTAGGGAGAGACTCGGGTGAAAAATTTTATGAGTATATAGGGAAAAATGCATCCATATATGATTTAACCGTAGATATGATTATTAATAGTAGCAATTTAGCAACAAATATTTTGATAGAAAAAGTTAACGCAAAAAATGTTACAAATTTAATGCGTAAAATAGGTGCAAATAATATTAAGGTTTTACGAGGAGTTGAAGATATTAAAGCATTTGATAAAGGATTGAATAATGTTACTACGGCTTTTGATATGCTAAAAATTTATGAATCGATTTATTATAATAAAATTGCTTCCCCAAACAGCTGTGATATGATGATTGAGATATTAAAAAGACAGACACACAATACAATTATTCCTAAATATCTACCAGAAGGGACTGAAATAGCGCATAAAACCGGAACTATTGATAGAGTTGTGCATGACTGCGGGATCGTTTATCCAAAAAACGGCAAAAATTATATTTTGATTTATCTTTCAAAAGAAGTTGAAACTAACGATATTTCCCAAGAAATAGGTGCAGAAATTTCAAAGATCATTTATAATTCGCTTATAGGTGAGTAATAATGAAATACTTATTTTTAGGAGATTCAATAACTGAAGGATTTAACGTAAAAGTATTTTTACCGGAGTATGATATTGATAATTTAGGTGTATCCGGCGATAGTACTTTAGAAACATTGGCTTTAATTGAAACGATCGATTTTTCAAAAAATTATGATAGGATATTTTTAAGTATAGGAACTAATGATTTAGCAAGAAAGCGATCTGTTAATGAAGTTGCAGAAAATATAGTGAAAATTGTTTTACTGCTTCGCTCCAAATCTCCTAATTCCAAAATATTTGTAAATTCAATATTTCCTACAAG
>CALGLM010000081.1 GCA_937930275.1 uncultured Ignavibacteria bacterium | reverse complement strand
TTATGTTTGCCTAAAACTTGGTTTAAAACCCGCACCTATTTCCACTCAAGTATTACAACGCGATAGACATGCTGAATTTATGTCGGTATTAGCAATTATTGGTGCTACATTGGAAAAAATTGCAATCGAAATACGTCACTTGCAACGTACTGAAGTTTATGAAGCCGAAGAGTTCTTTTCAAAAGGACAAAAAGGATCATCTGCAATGCCTCACAAACGTAACCCTATTGTAAGCGAAAGAATTGTAGGATTATCGCGCATATTGCGCTCTAATGCCATGGCATGTATTGAAAATGTTGCTTTGTGGCACGAAAGAGATATTTCCCACTCATCAGTTGAAAGAATAGTTGTACCTGATAGCTGTATAGCATTAAATTACATGTTTAGTTTGGCAATTAAATTAATTGATAATCTTCTTGTTTATCCCGAAAACATGCTGCAGAATTTAGATATTACTCGTGGATTATTATTTTCGCAAAAACTTCTTTTACTATTAGTGGAAAAGGGGCTTACCAGAGAGGAAGCATATGCTGTAGTTCAAAGAAATGCTATGAAAGTATGGCAAGATAAAAACAAAAGCCTTAAAAACGAATTATTGCAAGACGATAAAATAAATGAAGTGTTAACAATAGATGAATTGAATGATATTTTTAGCTATGCATCAATGCTAAAAAATGTTGATACGATATTTAAAAGAACTATTGAATCGGATTAGATAATAACATCAACTTCGTTTGAGTTTATTTCGGCATCCGTTATTACATTTCCTTTGGAATCATAGGTAATAATATCCTTCATATCCGATTTTAGCTCTGCAGTACTCTGAGTATCCATACTTGGAATATTATCTTTTGAAACCTTATTCAATTCTTGTTTAGCTTGTAATTCCATTTCAACAGCTTTGGCAGCAATGCGTTTATCTTGGGGTGACGGTTGTTCTGGTGCTAAAGCAGCTCTTTTAATTTGTTGTGCTTTTTGAAGTGTTGCTTCCGGATTTCCCTTTACTTCGGCAATATCTATTTGAACATCTCCGGAAACAGCATATTTTTTACCGTCTGGTCCAACTTTGTACTCATATGTAGGACCAACAGTTAATAAACCACCTGAAGCACGTTTGTGTGCTTCTTCGTGTTTTTTTACCTCTTTATCACGCTCTTTCAAGCGTTCTAATTCTGCTTTTTCTTTTTCGTCTAATTCTTTGGGTTTTTGCGAATATGGGTTAGTATTATTCGCAATAGCATCCATGCTTGTATTTGCTTTGACGGTTAACATCATATCACCGCATTTTTAACTTTTAAAGGGAACTTTACATTGTCATTATCGAAAAAAAATAAATAATGTTTAGACCTTTTTTAAAGATTTTGCCATTAAGTATTCATTTTTTGATACACCCGCAATTTTAAAAGAATTTATTTTTGTCCCTTCAACGCAATAGCCCATTTTTTTATACAATTTTACTGCATTAAAATTATCACAAAAAACTGTTAGTTCAATTCTTTCAATACTGCTTTCTAAACATTCTTTTTCAAACTCTTTAATTAGTAGAACACCTATTCCTTTTCCCGTGTAATTAAGCTTAATAGCAATATTAAAGTGAATTGAATGATAGTTCCTTCTAAACTTCCCCCTTTCACCTTCAATATAACCTATTATTTCCTCTTTATCAGTAGCAATAATAACGATATTTCCGTTATTGCATTTATTTGATAATTCTGCTTCAAAAACATCAAAACTCGGATTCCTTTCCCCCGGTTCAAAAGCTCTATTATTAGTTTCGGTATCTAAAATATTGACGGTTTCAAAAAACTTTTTGTAATCTTCTTTATTAAGTTTACGAATTTCAGTCATCTTATATCTTTAATTTTGAATTAATTAAAATGAAATTTTGTTATCAAAAATATGTATAAATAATAAATTAAAAAAATGGAAAATTCAAACATAAATAAATATAACGACTTGCTTTTTGAACATTTTGGATACAATTTCAATTTTGTATCTGACTTATTGGAAAAATACTTTAACGATAACAATTCGGTTTCGCCATATTGGAAAAACTATTTTGATAAGCTTACCGGTAATGAAAAAAAAACCGAATCAAAAATAATTGAAGTCCCAAGTATAGCACCCAAAATTCAAGATAATTTTGCAATTAGCAACGATGATAAATTAATAAAAATAAGCGGAGCAGCAGCAAAACTTATAGATAATATGAATAATAGTCTTTCTATTCCGACAGCTGTTAGTTTGCGAACAATTGCCGTTAAGTTACTTGAAGAAAACAGAATATTAATTAATAAACATTTAAAATTTTTAAGTTTCCCCAAATTATCTTTTACACATTTTATAGCGTACGCAATTGTTAAGGCATTAAAAAAATATTCACATTTAAATAATTCTTATAGCATTGTTGAAGGAAAACCCGTTCTAATACAAAAGCAAGATATTAACATCGGAATTGCGGTAGATTTAACAAAAAAAGACGGCACTCGCTCGTTAATTGTCCCTAATATTAAAAAAGCTCAAAACCTAAATTTTAAAGGTTTTATCAAAGAATATAACTTTCTTATTGAAAAAGCAAGAACCGGCAAAATTGAACCTTCAGATTTTCAAAATACAACAATATCTTTAACCAATCCGGGAGGATTGGGTACAATATCATCTTCCCCAAGGCTGATGAATGGTCAAGGATGTATTATTGCCTTAGGAGCAATTGATTATCCTTCCGAATTTAAGGCTATGGATATGTCTCAATTAGCAGCATTTGGAATTGGAAAAGTTTTAACTATAACAAATACTTACGACCACAGAATAATTCAGGGTGCCGAAAGCGG
>CALGLM010000080.1 GCA_937930275.1 uncultured Ignavibacteria bacterium | reverse complement strand
GCAGCAATATTGGGTTTTTTTGTAAAAAACTTTTTTGGAGGTGAAGCAATTTATGCATTATTATTAGGAGGTATATCATTATTTATAGCAGCTATAATGGTTGCATTAGTTAACGATGTTGATGAGGTTAAAGTTGCAAAATAAGTTCGATTACATTGAACATTATAAAACTGATTCAGAAGAGTTCGATTATTTTGAAGAAAGATTTGGTGCAACAAAAGATGATGAAAAAAGATTAAGGGAGTATATTATTTCGGTTACTCCCAAAGCTTCTAACTTCATTTTAGATATTGGATGCGGTTCGGGTTGGGTTGCAAAATATTTTTGTGAAAAAAATTTTAATACAATCTCATCCGACTTAGCTTATAAAAATGTAAAGAAAAGTAAAGAAATTACAAATGTAATTAATCATTCCGGCTTAGTTACCGATTCATTTAATCCGTCAATAAAAAGCGAAAAAATTGACACAATTATTTCAAGCGAAGTAATAGAACACGTCACAAAACCGGATGAATTTATAAAATCGCTATATAAGCTTTTAGCAAAAAAAGGAAAATTGATTATAAGCACTCCCTATAATGAAAAACTTAGGTACGTTCTATGCACTCATTGTAATAAAAAAACACCTATCCATGCACATTTACATAGTTTTACTGAAAAGTTTTTTATAAATCTGCAATCAGAATTGCCAAATTCAAATATAAAATATTATATCTTCGGTAATAAATTATTAATATTCTTGCGTACGTATATTATCTTAAAGTACTTGCCATTTAAAGTATGGAAGCTTATTGATTGGATATTCAATAAAATTTTTAATAAACCGGTACACTTAATTGTAGTCTATTCTAAGAATTAATATTCTTCTAAAAACTCTTCAAGTGATTTTTTATCATATTTATATTCGGTACCTAAACTATCAAAAGCAGTAACATAATTACCGTCTTCGGGTAGTATTGCATACGCAAATCCTAATAAGTTTTCTTCGTTGCAAAGAAATTCATCGTAACAATAAACTTCTTCTATTTCACTATTTTGATTAATTTTTATATCTAATGCAGTTTCAAAATAATCGAGAACAACAGTATTTGTTTCTTCTCTTATTTCATAAGACGGGTTATTAAGAAATGATTCAATTACCTTAATCGGAATCGGAATTTTGAATTTAACCAAGTTAATCATGTTTACTCCTTAACGTTAATTTTATAGATAACGTTTAATATCGACTAAAAAGTTTCTCAGTTCCATCAAATCACGCTTTAATTTTTCTTTCTCGTCAATAATTTCCTCAACCTCAGATTCTGAATTAACAGAATCACCGTTTTCAACTTTATCATCACCTTCAAATAATACACGTTTAGCACCTTCAACGGTATATTTTTCGTCACGGAGAAGTTTTTTTATTTTGAATATAAGCTTAATATCCTCGTTTGTATATACTCTGTTTCCGGCTCGGTTTTTTGAAGGACGTAATTGTTCAAATTCACTTTCCCAATAACGAAGTATATATTGTTCTACTTCAGCAAGTTTGCTTACTTCACTTATAGAATAATATAACTTTTTCATTCCAGCTGTCCAAACATTATCAAAATAATTACTTTAATTAATTTAAGTAATTATATAAAATAAATCAAGTTGTAAATCTTAATTAAAAAACAACTTTAATTTATTTTTACAAATTATTTAGTTTTTTAACAATCGAAACAAGTTCTTTAACATCATTTAATTCAAAATCGGCATTATGCGCTTCAGTATTAAATGTATCACCATATTTTGCAAAAGCTGTCTTCATTCCCAGATTTGAAGCACCTACAATATCTCTTTCAACCCAATCACCAACCATTAAGGCTTCTTCTGGAATTACATTAAGCTTGTTTAGAATTGTTTTGAACGGAATTGGTGAGGGTTTTCTTTCATAAGTATCATCGAATGTTACAATAGAGTCAAAAATATGATGAAAATTTAAATACGCTAAACGTAACCATGCTTCTTTTGAAGGAGCATCAGAAACAATCCCAAGTTTTAAGCCCATTTTCTGTAAGCAGATAAGTGTCGGAAAAACATGAGGGTAAGGGTTTAATTCGGCTTCTCTTGCTTTGCGATAAGCTACGATACCGGATGCTAATATTTTATAATCAATCCTATTTAGCTCATTCTGCAAAAATTGGTCAAAAACTTGTTGATACTCCATACCCTGTGCTTGATATATTTTATTTATTTTATCAATTGCTTCATCATAAGTAATTCCTAAACCGGCATCAATCATGGCGTTAATTGCTGCCTCAATTCCTCTTTTTTTCATTTTCATAAAATCCATTAAAGTATTATCTAAATCAAAAACAATTGCTTTAATCATGTTTATCTCCAATCAATTTAAGTAAATATATAGCTGCTAAATACCCTTTTTCTTTAAAACCGCTAATATATCCGTTGCAAACCGGAGCCGTAATCATAGTATGTCTAAATTCTTCGCGACCTGCTAAATTAGAAAGATGAACTTCAATTTTTGGTATTTTTATAATATCCAATGCATCGCGAATAGCTACCGAAGTATGAGAATATCCTCCGGCGTTAATAATTAGACCTTCAAAATAATTCGGAGCTTTCTGAATTTCCTGAACAATCTCCCCTTCTAAATTTGATTGAAAAAACTCAATTTTATCATTTTTATATTCTTGTTTTATAAGTTTCTCAATATCTTCTAATGTTAATTGACCGTATTGTAAGCTATCTCTTTTTCCAAGTAAATTTAAATTAGGTCCGTTAATTATTAAAATTTTCATTTCGTTTCATCCATTTCGTCAATAAATTCCCTTAATTTTGGAGAGATATAAACTTCTTCCAATCCAAGCTCTTTTAAAGCTGCCGCTAATGTAATAACTTTCCTTTGCAAGTTTGATATTTTATTAAGAACAATAACTTTATTTTCTTTTAATATACAATAACCGCCTTTAAAATCACCTTTTTCAAAACGAACTTTTGCACCCATTTGTGTAGCAAGTGATTTTAGGTCATTCAATAAGTCTTCAAGCTCTTTTTCTTTAATCTTCATTTATTTTTTTCTAAGGGGTTTGAATATTGATAAAAATACTACTGCTCCTACAAATAAAAACTGAACAATAGGGAAACTGCTTTGATCAATTATTTTCTCTTTGGTTAAATGGAGCAAGTTATCAAATTTTCCTGCATTTATTAAATTTAAGATTTGAAAATCCTTATATAGAGAAAGCAACTCAAAAGGAGCTGTTAAAATCGTAAAAATTAATATTATAAACAACCAACCTTCTTTTTTAATACTTAATTTTGAAAAAATAACAAAAAGTATTAAAAACACAAAATAAATTGGATATGCAATAATATTCAGAGTAAATACTGAAGATATTGTTCGGAATATCGGAGTAAAATCAACATTCTGAAATACAGGTTTCAGATCCATTTCAGGTTCAAAGAATTGATAAATTAATAAAAATTTTGAAACATATGATCCGCTCCAAACAATAAATGCTAAAACTGATATAAAAAGAATAAATTTTGACGTTTTTGATAAATTTTCCATAAATTTAAATCCTAAATATTTAATTTTACAAAAATACAAAAAAATTATGAATATTGCTTCAATTGATATAGGAACAAATACTGTTTTATTACTTATTACACAAATAGATAACTTGGGTAATGTAAAACCGCTTTTAAATGTTTATAGGATGCCAAGATTAGGAAAAGATCTACATAATACAGGTTATATTTTAGCAGAAAAAGTTGAACTTTTAATTAATATTTTAATTGAGTTTAAAGATATTTGTAAAAAATACAATTGTACTAATATCATTCCGTTTGCAACTCAGGCTATGAGAAGTGCCAAGAATAGTGTTGAAATTATTGAAGAAGTCCATGAAAAAACAGGATTAAAAATTGAAATAATTAGCGGTGAAGTTGAAGCTAATCTTTCGTTTTTAGGATCAATTTCAGATGCCCCGAAATACGAAAACTATACTGTTATAGATATAGGCGGAGGTAGCACCGAAATAATTTTTGGTGATGCCGATAAAATTAATTTTGTAAAAAGTTTTAAACTTGGTGTTGTTACTTTGACTGACCAATTTTTTACTAACGGTTACACTGCAACAGCCGTTAAAAACATGGAAAAGTTAATTGACGATACATTTCAATTCCCATTTAAATTTCCGGCAAATAATGGTATTATTTCAGTTGCGGGAACTCCTACTTCATTAAGTTGCATGAGTAGAGAGATTAAAATTTACAAAGATGAATATGTTGAAAATGCAATTTTAGAAAAAACTTCAATATTTAATTTAATTGCAAAATTAAAAGATTTAACTCCGGCAGAAGCACTGCAAAGATTTGGTGAAGTTTTAATTGGAAGAGAAGATTTAATTTTAACAGGAGCAATAATTTTATATATTCTATTGGAAAAACTTAATAGCGATAAAACAATAGTAAGTACAAGAGGATTAAGATACGGAATTATTAATCACTTTTTAACTGATCATAAAAGGAAAAAATAAAAATAGCAAAGTAATAATGCTATAAAAAATAATACTAAGCAAAATGGAGAAAAGAACTGATTTGGTTTGTACATAATGTGCAAATATAATCTGTATAAAACCCCATCCCCATAAAATACTTTCTAAAATAAATAATGCATATGCAACATTTTGCTTAATCATTAAGGGTGAAGGATTAAAGATAAACCAATGAACACCGAAAACACCAAGCTGAACGGGAAACACAAAAAATAGCGAGAATAAAATTGATGATTGGCTAAAAACCAAAACTGCCAAATTATCTTTTACCCGTGTTTCTACCTTAAATAATTTAAGCAAGTATTTTAAAGTAAACGAGTAAAATATAAAAATAATAATAAAACCGAGAATTAAATAAAACATATTATTTAATACATCAGAAGTTAAATTCAATTTTGGTCTAAAAATATTTGTCAAAAGAAATGAGTTAACTGAATATTTAAACGAAAGTAACAATAGTGTAAATAATAAAAAGTTTTTATGGTCGGCAAAAACAACGTTTTGCAAAAACTTAATTGGTAAATCGAACATATGCCAAAAAGTATTCCAAAAATCAATATTAAAAACCTTTTCTCTTACATACGCTTTGCAATTTTTACATACCAATTGATAAAAAGGATTTTGAGTTTTACAATTTGGACATTCAGAATAATTTTGCATATTAAAAGTAAAATTTTATATTTAACATTTTATTGTTAGTAACTATATCTTCACTAACCGAAAAATCAAACATTTGAGCATCTACGTAAGCATCAACCATATTTAGAAAATAAGTAAGACCTATATAAAAAATAAACATATCCCGTTGGTCTCGATAAAAATCTCTACTATTTTTATAACCGTTTATTAAATTACTGTTAGATAATAATGCTTCATTATATAGTCGTTTGTTATCTTGATACAATTTATTATTATCAATCCACCCGTAAATAAAATAACCCGTTAGTCCTAAAATTATCGGAGTTTTCCAATAAGATTCATTATATATTTGACCCCAACCGGGTATTATAGCACTACGTAATACTGCACCCCAAGGTGCTTTAGACATCACAAAATTAGTATCACTTGTTTGGACGTTTACATTATAATTTTGTTCCGTTTGAGAAAAACCAATATTTGCGATAAATAATAGTATGCAAAAACTATTAATAACCGTTTTGGGCAATAATTTCAAATAATTCCAATAATCGTTCAAGTTCGTCTTCCGAATAAAATTCAATATTAATACTGCCGGTCCCGTCTTTTAGCTGCCTACACTCTACTTTGGTTCCTAATATATTTCTCAATCTATTTTCTAAGTCTCTTGCCGATAAAGTAGATAAATCTTTTGTTCTATTATTTGTTTCAGAAATTATTTTAATTTCTGTTGTTCCCTCAGAAAATTTTTTTACAAGATTTTCAAGTTTTCTAACTGAAAGATTTTGATTGATTATCTTTCCTAAAAATTCAATTTGCAATGCTTCCGAAGGCAACGAAAGCAAAGCTCGCGCA
>CALGLM010000079.1 GCA_937930275.1 uncultured Ignavibacteria bacterium | reverse complement strand
ATTCGGTTTCAAGAAAAGTTTTATGAAATTCACGATGGTAATCGTTTGATGAGCCTAAGACCCACTCAAAATATGTATATATAGATAAATCCAGTTCTTCACTTGAATTATTTTCAATCTTAAAATCCCAAATTTCTAATGTCTCATTAAACGGAACAAATAAATTACAGGTTACTTTAATTCCTTTATATTCTGTATTAAAAGTCGCATATCCTAAACCGTATCCGCATTCAAAGCTGTCATATTTTGTTTTCATCGGCTGCCACATCGGAGACCAAACTTCACCGGTTTTATTATTTTTAAAGTAAAAATATTTTCCCCAGTCATCTTTTATTAAGTCTTGGTGCCAGCGGGTTATTCTATTAAACTCGCTATGCTCATTCCAGCTAAATCCTCCGCCGGTTTGAGAAACCACCAATCCGTATGTACCGTTAGAAATTACATTTACCCATGGTTTTGGTGTTGTCGGAGTTTTAATAACAAACTCCTTACCGCCATTATCAAAATAGCCGTATTTGGTTTCAAATTGTTTCATTTTTCTCTTCTTAAATTATTATTATATCTAAAATTTTAAATTATCAGCAGGAGCTGCCTTCAATCAGTTTTACTTGAATTTTAATATGTTGTGGTTTATTATTCCTTTCGCCGATTATCCTTTTTAACAGAATTTTTGCCGCATTAACCCCTAAGTCGTAAATAGGGACTTGTATAGTAGTAAGTCTGGGCGTTAAATATTCAGACATAAAAATACCGTCAAAACCTGCTATTCCTATTTCGGACGGAATTTTAACACCGGCTTTACGTGCTGCATTATAACATCCGATAGCCATCATATCGTTTGCCGCAAAAATTACTTCAGGTCTGTTTTTTAATCTGTTAATAACATTAAAACCTTCAACACCGCTTTCTATGGTAAATGCACCCTCAACAATCCAGTTTTTGTTAACTTTTATATTATATTTTTTTAATGCGTCAGTATAACCCCGTAAACGCTCTTCTGCATCAACATTGTCTCTTGCCCCGGTAATATGAGCAATTTTTTTATATCCTTTTTTAATCAGGTATTCGGTCATTTCAAATGAACCGCTATAATTATCAATATTAATACTATCTGTATTAACTATATCTTTTTTACCGTTAATTATAACAAACGGAACCGTACTTTTTCTAATTAAATCTTTAATATTATCACCAATGGCAGGTGCCATCATAATAATGCCTCCAACAAGCCCTGTACTCATAAAATCAACAATTGCTTCAACAGTTGTTTTTTTACTGTGTGAACTTGTTACCATTGTATAATATCCTTCGCTAAAACAATGCTGCTCTACTCCTTTAATAACTTCGGTAAAAAACTCGTCAAATATGTCCGGCAGAACTAATCCAATAATATTTGATTTTTGTTTTACAAAGTTACGAGCCAAAATATTGGGGTTGTAGTCAAGCTCGTCTGCAATAGCTTTAATAAGGTCTCTCGTTTCGGGTTTAACCTTTTCATCGTTATTTAACGCTCTGCTAACCGTTGCTATTGAAACTTTTGCCTTTTTTGCTATTTCTTTTATTGTTGCAGCCATAATTATTAAAAAAAAATTGTTAATGTAAACGTTTTCATTGATATTTAACTTAAACATTTTTAAATTATTTGTCAAGTTTTTAAAATTTTATTTTTTACTTTTTTTCATATTTTCAGCGGAGAAAACGCAATGAAAACAAAAAACATGGATTTTGGCACAACTTTTTTAATTATTTACATTTTTATGTTTGGTTTGTTAACTGCTCAACCAAAAAAAGTTTTGGATGATTTTAGCACCTTAAACGGCTGGAAAGTTAACGCATCAGACCTTGTTGTCGTTTCCCCGAGTATGGCAGAAGGCAAAAACGGTAATGCCGTTAAAATTGAATATAATTTTACAAGCGGCAGCGGGTACGGCGGAATTCAGAAACAGTTTAGTTTAGCTTTGCCTTCAAACTATTTATTTTCTTTCGATATTAAAGCAGATAGCCCCGATAATACTTTAGAATTTAAGTTAATCGATAAATCGGGTGATAATGTTTGGTGGGTGAACTTACGTAATTTTCATTTCCCTAAAAATTGGACTAAACTTAGTTTTAAGAAAAGGAATATAGTTAAAGCATGGGGACCTCTAAATCTTGATAAACCAATCGAAATTGATAAAATTGAGATAATTATTACTTCGGTTAACGGCGGCAAAGGGACAGTCTATATTGATAATTTAACTCTTGAAGAAAAAGCTATACCGGATAGCAATCCGCAAAGTCCCGTATTATCCGCCTCTTCTTTTCAGTTAGGCAATAAAGCCGAATTAGCGGGAGATAAGAACTTAAATACATTTTGGCAAAGCGAAAACACTATCAAACAATATTTTCAAATTAATTATAGTAAGTCTATTGAATTAGGCGGATTAAAATTAAATTGGGATTCAATTAATTATCCAAGTGCTTATAAAGTTCTTATTAGTGACGATAAAATAGTTTGGGATACAATTTATACAATAGCAAACGGCAAAGGAAATGTTGCTTTTATTCCGTTAAAAGACTGCGAGACGTCACATATTCGTTTAGAGTTTTCGGATTCTGATTTTCTTAAGTTTTATAAATTAAACGAAATAGAAATGTTACCCGTAGAATTTAGCGATAGTAAAAACAAGATGTTTGAAACAATTTCAAAAAATTATCCTCGTGGATTTTTTCCGAAATATTTTACTCCCGAAAAATCATACTTCACTATTTCGGGTGTTCCGCACGATACTAAAGAAGCTTTAATTAATGAAGAAGGGCAAGTTGAAGTTGATAAGCAAAGTTTTTCTATTGCGCCTATGCTTTATTTAAATAACCGATTGATTACTTGGAACGATGTAAAGTTATCTCAAGAACTTGAAGACGGTTATATGCCTATTCCAATTGTTACTTGGATCTCCGAAGAATTTATTTTAAGTATTAAATTATTTTCGTCCGGGGCAGATGAAAGTTCCGACCTAAATATTAAGTATAACATTAAAAATATTTCGGGTAAAAACTTAACGGGTAAATTCTTTTTAACTTTTATACCTTTTCAAGTAAACCCCTCTTATCAATTCTTAAATACTACAGGAGGTGTTTCCAAAATCAATTCAATTAGCTTAAACAATAAAACAATAAAAATTGACGATAAATTAATTTATGTTTATCCTAATAGTTTCAATTTTGGCGCTTGTAATTTTGATAACGGTTTTATTACCGATTACTTAATTAAGGGCGAAATTCCTAAAAAAGAAAATACTATTGATTTGCAACAGCTTGCTTCGGCTGCTCTTTCTTTTAATTTATTTATTAACCCCGATAAAGATACTACTTTTTTTGTCACTGTTCCTTTCCATAAAGATAAAACATTATTACCGGGAGTTAATTTTAAGTCGTATTATGAAGATTTATTTTACCAGGTAAAAAAAGGGTGGGGGAATTTACTTAACTTCACTACTTTTAAACTCCCCGAAAGCGGAAATAAATTAATTAACACATTACGCTCAACAATAGGATACATACTTATAAACAAAGATAAACACGGCTTTCAACCCGGTTCTCGCTCTTATGAACGTTCATGGATAAGAGACGGATCAATGACTTCTTCTACCATGCTTAAATTCGGATTAACTGACGAAGTAAAAGATTTTATTACCTGGTATGCAAAATTCCAATTCCCAAACGGCAAAATACCTTGCGTGGTAGATTCAAGAGGTGCAGACCCTGTACCCGAAAACGATAGCCACGGACAATTTATATTTGCAGCTTACCAATATTTCTTGTTCACTAAAGATACTTCTTTCTTAAAAAACATCTACCCGCAAATTGTTAAAACGGTTGATTACATTCAATTGTTAATAAACGAACGCTCCACAAAAGAATACAAAACTAATCCCGAGTTAAAACCTTTTTACGGATTAGTACCGGAATCTATAAGTCATGAAGGATATTCGGATAAACCCATGCACTCTTATTGGGATGATTTTTTTACTATTAAAGGATTAAAAGACGCCGTAAATATTGCAGAAGTATTGAACAACAAAGCAGATTTTAAAAAATTTAAAAAGTTGCGAGATACTTTTAAAGAAAATCTTTATAATTCAATAAACCTTAGCACAAAGTTACATAAAATAAACTACATACCCGGTTGTGCGGAAAAAGGGGACTTTGACGCAACTTCAACAACAGTTTCGTTATACCCCTGCAACGAAAAAGCTAATTTGCCAAAAGATTTATTGTTAAATACTTTTGATAAATATTTTAAATTTTTTACTGATAGACGAGATAACTCGACATACGACTGGCAAAATTACACACCTTACGAAATACGTAATGCAGGTGCATTTTTATATTTAGACCAACCCGAACGCACTCATGAATTATTAAAATACTTTTTTGCTGACCAAAGACCTCAAGACTGGAATCATTGGGCAGAAGTTGTTTGGAGAAATCCAAAATTACCACGCTTTATAGGGGATATGCCCCACACTTGGGTAGGAAGTGATTTTTTAACCGTTGCACGCTCGTTATTTGTTTACGAAGACGAGTCGGCTAACTCGTTAGTTGTGGGTGCAGGATTATATAAAGATTGGATTAACGACCCAAGCGGTATTTCAATTAACAACTTAAAAACTTATTACGGCACCTTATCATATTCTATAAAAAAGCATAATAACACATACGGAATTATTCTTGAGGGGAATTTAAAAGTTCCGGTAGGAGGTATTATTATTAAAAATTTATTGAAAGGAGTAAAACCTAAATCCGTAACTATTAATGATAACAAAATAAACACTTTTAACGAAGAAGATATAACGATTAATACATTTCCCGCAACGATTTTAATAGAGTATTAAAAATTTTAAGTGTTTTAAGTTAAAACTTTAGATTTTAGATATTAAACAAATAGATTATTAGTCCTGCCCATTTTTGGGCAGGCAGTTTATTTTCATATTCAAAATATTTTTTTATGTTCATTTAATAACAATCAAGGAGTCATCGCTAATCTAAAACCAATTGCCGGATTACTGCTATTAGGATCAAAACTGAGTCGTGTAAAAATGCGGCAATCTTCATCAATTTCGGCATACGCTCCACCTCGTATAACCCTATATGTTGCGCTGCCCGGTCCAAGCGGATTAGTCTTTTCACTTTCTTCATAATACATTGAACTATACCAGTCATTAACCCATTCCCATACATTACCGGTCATATCAAATATGCCAAGCTCGTTTGGGGCTTTTTTACCTACGGGATGTACTTTTTCTTTGCTGTTATTTGCATACCAAGCAACGGAATTGAGATTATTACTACCTGCATATATACTATTTTTGCTCTTTAAACCTCCTCGTGCGGCGAACTCCCATTCTGCTTCGGTCGGCAACCTATAGCGTTTACCCGTCAACTCATTTAACTTTGTTAAAAATTCTTTAACCATTACCCAACTAATATTAGTAACAGGCAAATTATCCCCTTTAACTTCACTTGGGTTGTTACCCATCACCTTTTTCCATAATTTTTGCGTTACTTCGTATTTGGCAATATAATATGTACTTAATTCAACGGAATGAGGTGCTGCGTCATCTCTACCATCAATACTTCCCATCATAAAAAGTCCTCCGGGAACATATACCATTTCAATTTCATAAGGATCTTTACCCTTATTTTGAGCGCTAATTATAATTCCCATCAACATTATTAATAAAAATACTTTTTTCATAATAACTCCTTGGCTAATTATTTTTATATTATCAAAAATATATTGTTTTATATAAGACGATCTCGTCTTTTTATTTTCGGTAAATTAGTTAAAAGTAGTCTTTTAATTTGTTATCAACTTTCTCCACTCTTTTGCTTTTTAACAAAATTATCCCCTTGTTAACTTTAATACAAATATTAGTTTAATTAATATTTAAGTTTTAACTCAATCTCTTTTTATTTAAAACAAGTTTAACTTAACAATGATAAAAATTAATATAAAAAAAATAAAAAGAAAAAATTAAATAGGCAAGAGA
>CALGLM010000078.1 GCA_937930275.1 uncultured Ignavibacteria bacterium | reverse complement strand
AGATTACGTACGGTGACTGGAGTTCAGACGTGTGCTCTTCCGATCTTATCATGCACATAATTACGAACACTTAAATTACGTTATAAGCGGAACAGGTTATTTGTTGGATATTGACGGCAATAAACACCCTATTAAGCAGGGAGAATTTGCACTTATTCCGGCAAACGAAAAACATCAGTTTTGTAATGACAGCATTAATTCGGATTTTGTTATTATCTGCTTAGTGCCAAAAGAATTTGAATAATTGAAAAAGGTTATTCTATTTATAGGTTTTATGTTTTTACTGATTTCGTGCGAAAATTATTTTGACGGTAGCTGCATTTGTACTTGTGAGTTTGTTACTATAAATGTAAGTATTGTTGATAATAATAACCAACCGATAAAAGGATTAAATATTGAATTGGTTGACAAAGACGGTACTGCCTATAAAGTAGAAGACGAATTAAATAACTTTATTAACGGTTATGTGATTTTTAATGACGGTTTTATTAATTTATTAGGTAAAACCCCGGAAATATTTTTTGTTAAAGCTTATAATGATTCAATTAATATTATTGAACCTTACAGCTTTGCTAAAGATAATTGTAATTGTCATGTTTATAAAGTATGGGGTAAAGATACTTTAAAGATTAATTAATGCCCCCGTAGCTCAGTGGATAGAGCATTGGCCTCCGGAGCCATGCGCATAGGTTCGATTCCTATCGGGGGTACTTCCCTTCTTCGGTTATTCTACAACTACCTTAAAATTTGTTATTTTTGTTGAACCTTGTCCTTGAACAACTTCGTTTCCGTACTCAACGGATGCAAAATATTCATTGTTAGTAATGTAACCGTTAGTTACTAAGTACTCTACAAATTTATGGATATTTATTGTTTTATAATCTATATTATCTTTAATTACAAAGGCTAAGTATGTCCAATTCCAATCTGCTTTGTAAAAATCAAAGTTAACGTTATCAATTTTTACTGTTGCTACTTTACTTCCGCCGGCTGTTTGACCGTAGTTTTTAGTCCAAATCATAATTTCTCTTGTAATATTACTTTGGGCGGGAGTAGGTGATGACGTAATCCAAATATCAAATGCAGTATTTCCTGTTCCTGTAAATGTTGTAGAAATTGAACTGAATGAAGCAATAATTTTTTTACCTTCGGATATTTTAACCGGAAGTTTTGTTGTAGTTGATTTTGTATCAAAGGGTTTAAAGCCAAAAAGTATTTCGGGGTAGGCTTTTACATCATTATTAACACCGCTTTGCCAATACCAATTAAATCCAAACGAATAATCATTTTCGGTTTCTTTAATAAACACGCATTGAGTAAAATCTTGAATATTACCTTTGCCCCAGCAGTTATTTATTATTTTGTATTCGCCGTAATTTAAAATACCGTCTGTAGTGCATACCGTTGTATCTATGTAAGTTTTAACGGGAGTGTTGTTTTCTGTAGTGTTGCTATCCTTTCCGCATGCAAAAAACGGAAATATCATAAGAAAATAAACCAAATAAATACTGCTCGTTAATTTCATATTAAATTACTATAGTTTGTGATTAATATATTAAAAATACTAAAGAAATATAAACTATAAAAGCTATATTTTTGTTATTTTTAAAGTATGTATTATTAATATTTGGTAGGAAAAATTATGTTATCTAAAGTTGAACAGTATTACTTAGAAAAATCCAAGAAAGAATTGGTTTATGATCCGGTTGAAAAGTTATCGATAATTCAAGTCGCAAGTTTTCCCGAATTAGGAAAACTAACAGCCCAACGATTTATTGAGTGGGTTCAAGAAAACCCGGGTGGCGTGGTATCATTACCAACCGGCAAAACTCCGGAACACTTTATAAAATGGGTGGCTTATTATATCAAAAATTGGGATAAAGATAGTGTTAAAGAAGATTTAGGGGCTTTAGGTATTGATACTTCCAAAAAACCTGATTTATTTAGTTTACATTTTGTACAAATTGACGAGTTTTATCCTATAGATTCATTTCAGCATAATAGCTTTTATTATTATATCCAAAAATTTTATTTTAATAATTGGGGGTTAGACCCGAAAAAGGCTCTTTTTATTAATGTAAATCAAATTCCTACAGCCGAAAACTTGCCTTTAAATGAAATATTTCCCGAAAAAGAAGTCGATTTATCGCTCCGTACGCGTTGGGCAAGTAACAGACAAGAAAGACTGCAAAAACAAACTATTGATTTAGTTGATCAGTTTTGTACAGATTATGAAAGGAAAATACGAGAATTAGGCGGAATAGGGTTCTTTTTAGGCGGAATAGGACCGGACGGACATATAGGGTTTAACGTACAAGGAAGCGATCATTTTTCTACCACAAGATTAATAGCTACTAATTACGAAACTCAGGCTGCCGCTGCAGGTGATTTAGGCGGAATTGAAATTGCACGTAAACGTTTGGTAATTACAATAGGTTTAGACACAATAACACATAATCCTAATGCTACCGCAATAATTATTGCTGCCGGTGATGCAAAAGCAAATATTGTTCGTGATTCTATTGAAAATCCAAAAACAAATAAATATCCGGCAACCGTATTACAAACGTTAAAAAATGCTCGATTCTATTTAACAAACGGTGCGGCATTACGCTTAATGGAACGCAGGTATGTTGATGTTAAAAACGAAGAAGAAATTTCCCAAGCTTCGGTTGAACGAGCAATAATTAATTTAATGCTTGAAAGAAATAAAGAATTATTAGAACTTACCGAAGAAGATTATAATTCAAATAAATTCGGGAAATTAGTATTAGAAAAAACCGGAAAATCAGCTGCAGAAATTAATAAAGAAATTCAAGAAGCAATATTGGCTCGTTTTAATAAAGGGCTTGAAAATGTTGAAGGTGAAGTAATATTACATACTGCACCTCATCACGATGATATAATGTTAGGTTATTTACCGTATATTAATCATTTAGTTCGCAGTCCTAAAAATACACATTATTTTGTTACTATGACAAGCGGATTTACGGCGGTTACAAATTCATATATGTTAGAATTATGCCAAGAATTACGCGAGCAAATGGATAGTACCGAATTTAAAAATAGATATACTACACAATATTTTGATCCTAAATTTGTTGAAGGAAGAAATAGAGATATTAATTTGTTTTTAGACGGAGTTGCTGCACACAGCAGAACAATGCGTAAAGAAGCAACTGCAAGAAGGCTGCTAAGAAATATTATTGAAATTTACGATGAAGATAACATTGTTTATCTTAAAGATAGGGTAGATGAGTTAATAAATTATTTTAGAACTCAATACCCGGGTAAAAAAGATATTCCTCATGTTCAAAAATTAAAAGGAATGTTAAGAGAATTTGAAGAAGAGATATTGTGGGGACATTTTGGATTTTACAGTGATTCGGTAAGGCATATGCGTTTAGGATTTTATCAAGGTGACATTTTTACCGAAAATCCGGAAATAGATAGAGATGTAATTCCGATTTATAATTTGTTGAAAGAAATTAAACCGACTGTCGTAACCGTAGCGTTAGATCCGGAAGGAAGCGGACCTGATACACATTATAAAGTACTTCAAGCGGTTTCAGCCGCATTAAAAATGTATCAAGAAAAAGACGGAGCACATGATATAAAAGTATGGGGATATAGAAATGTGTGGTATAGATTCCACCCTGCAGAAGCAAATATTTATGTACCTGTAAGTATAAACTCGTTTTCTATTTTAGATGATACGTTTATGTACAGTTATGGTTCGCAAAAAGCAGCAAGTTTTCCAAGCTGGGAGTATGACGGTCCATTCTGTCGTTTAGCCCAAAAAATTCAAGTTGATCAATATCAAACAATTAAAAAGGCATTAGGAAAAGATTTCTTCTTGAAAAATAATAGTCCGCGTATACGTGCGGCCCACGGAATGATTTATTTGAAAGAACTCACCTTGGAAGAATTCTATTCAAGATCGACAGAGTTAAGAAAACTTACGGAAAATATCTAAATTCCAAAATTTAGTGTAGGAATATCTTAAGTGTATTCCTACTATATGTTTTAAAAATTAATGAATTTATGCAAAAAAAAAGACGCCCCAAAAGGCGTCTTTTTATATTTAGCTATCTAATAACTCTATTCAAATCTTAACAAAATTGTACCTTTAGGTACCATGTCGTTTAAAGATACATTCAAACATCTAATAACACCGTCCATTGGGGCAACAATATGATTTTTCATTTTCATTGCTTCCAATATTAAAAGGCTGTCTCCTTTTTTTACTTTTTGTCCCGATTTAACAAATACTTCGTTTATAGTTCCCGGTATATTTGTAACAACTGCTTTTGGATCAGCAGGTTTATATATTTTACGGTTTTTAAACTTAGTTGTTAAGTTGGTTTCGTAGTTTGTCATATCAATATTTAAGTTTTCCATAGTAATTCTCCTTAGAACGGAGGAACGCCGTGTTTTTTGAACGGACGTTCGTCTCTTTTATTTTCGAGAAGGTTTAACGAATGAATTAAATATCTTCTTGTATCTTCAGGATTAATAACTGCATCAATGTGTCCGTTTCGAGCCGCAACATATGGATTTGCAAATTTTTCGGTATATTCTTTCACTTTTTCTTTACGTGTCAATTCCGGATCGGGTGAATTTTGAATTTCGCTTTTGAAAATAATATTTGCTGCGCCTTCAGGTCCCATAACTGCAATTTCTGCAGTAGGCCATGCATAAACAAAATCTGCAGCTAAGTGACGCGAACACATAGCAATATAACCGCCACCGTAAGCCTTGCGTAAAATTACGGTAATTTTGGGCACGCTTGCTTCGCTATAAGAATATAATAATTTAGCACCGTGACGAATAACTCCGTTATGCTCTTGGTCAATACCTGGCAAGTAACCGGGTAAATCAACTAAAGTTACTAAAGGAATATTAAAAGAATCGCAATAACGAATAAATCGTGCAGCCTTATCACTGCTATCAACATCTAATACGCCGGCTAATACAAGCGGTTGGTTGCCTACTATGCCTACAGTATTTCCGTTAATGCGTGCAAAACCAATAACAATATTTGCAGCCCAGCTTTCTTGAATTTCAAAAAAGTCACTATCATCGGCTAATGCTTTTATTACATTTCTTATATCATAAGGTTTTGTCGAATCTGTTGAAAAAATTCTTTCAATATCAAATGGAATTTTAGGATTTTTAGGAGCTAAGGCATCAGCTTTTTTCCTGTTATTCCAGGGAATATATGTTACAAGTTTTTTGATTTGATCAAAACATTCAATTTCGGATTTCGCGAAGAAATGTGCATTACCGGTAATTTCTGTTTGTACTTTTGCTCCGCCTAAATCTTCCATACTAATTTCTTCGCCGAGTACTGTTTTTATTACTTCAGGTCCAGTAATAAACATTTTTGATATTTTATCAACAACAAAAACAAAATCTGTTAAAGCAGGTGAGTAAACCGCTCCGCCGGCGCAAGGTCCTAAAATAACCGAAATTTGCGGAATTACTCCGCTTGCCAAAGTGTTGCGGTAAAAAATTTCTCCATATCCTGCTAACGCATTTACACCTTCTTGAATACGTGCACCACCGCTATCATTAATGCCGATTAACGGAATACCGTTTTTCATGGCTAAATCCATAATTTTTGTTATTTTGCGCGCATGCATCAATCCTAATGAACCACCGGCAACAGTAAAATCTTGTGCAAAAATTGCAACAGGATGTCCGAATATTGTGCCTGTTCCCGTAATTACTCCGTCAGCCGGTAAATCTTTTTTGTCTAATCCAAAATCTTTATTTGTATGTTCTACAAATAAATCGACTTCTTGAAACGAACCGTCATCTAATAAATATTCAATTCTATCGCGTGCATACATCTTGCCCATAGCTTTTTGTTTTTCAACAGCTTTGTTCCCCTCAGCCGGAATTACTTTTTCTTTTCTCTTAAAAAACTGAGAAATCTTATCCCAAATTGACATCTCTTTTCCTAATTAGTTGTAAATTCCTAAAAATTAAATTTTAGCTTGTATATTTAAGTATTTTTTACACAAAATACAATATTTTAAATTCATTGTATTATTTGTCAAAAAATAATAAACATTAATATTGCTAAGGCTATATATTATAAGTAGTTATAAGTGAAAAAATGATGAGATTTTTCATAATATGGGAATCATTATTATCTTTTTTTTTTACTTTTTATTAAAAATAACATGATTATTTGAATTAAAAAAAGACGCTTCTATTACAGAAGCGTCTTGCGAAAATACATTTAATAGAAAATTATTTTTCGTTTAATAATTTTTCCATTTCGTCCATTAGTTGGTTCATCCTATCAACAACGGCAATAATAGGTTCAGGACTATTCATATCCACACCAGCGTCTTTTAAAACTTCAATAGGGTATTTTGAGCTACCGGATTTTAAGAATGTTAAGAACTTATCAATTGCAGGTTGACCTTCTTTTTTAATTTTTTCAAAAATTGCCTGACTTGCGGCATAAGAAGTTGCATATTGATATACATAAAAATTATAATAAAAATGAGGAATACGTGCCCAAGTATAACCTTCTTCTTTATCTGTTATCATAGATGGACCCCAATACTTTTGGTACATATCCATATATGATTTAGTTAAAAATTCCGGTGTTAAGGCAACACCTGCTTCCATTTGTTCGCTAACAAACTGCTCAAATTCCGCAAATCGAGTTTGACGGAAAAATGTAGTTGTAATTTTATTTAATTCCTTTTCAATTAGAGCAAGTTTTTCTTCTTTTGTAGAAGCATTTTGAATTAAATAATCTAATAAAAATGCTTCGTTTGCCGTTGAAGCAACCTCAGCAACAAATATGGAATAATTAGCGTATGGGAAAGGTTGTGTTGTAACAGTAAAATATGAGTGCATATTATGACCCATTTCGTGAGCTAATGTAAATACGTCACTTAATTCGTCATTATAGTTTAATAATACATATGGGTGAACCCCGTAAGCGTCATCCGAAGAGTATGCTCCGCTTCTCTTATTTTCGGTTTCGTAAACATCAATCCAACGACTATCGAAAGCCAAATTAAGGGCTTTTTGATATTCAGCTCCTAACGGTTGTAAAGATTTAATAACTAATTCTTTTCCTGCAGAATAAGGGTAAGTTTTTTTAACTGAAGGGAATAATGTAACGTAAGTATCATATGCATGAAAATCATCCAATTTTAATATCTTTTTCTTTAAATCACACCAACGATGTAAAACTTTTAAATTTGCATTTACTGTATTAACTAAGTTATCGTAAACCGAAAGAGGAACGTTATTAGGATCTAATGAAGCTTCGCGTGAGCTTTTATACTTACGAGCTTTTGCGTTAAACATCAAAGCTTTAATATTTCCGGTAAAACTGCTTAATAATGTGTTCTCATATTCCATATAAGGTTTGTAAAAACCTCTATAAACTCGTTCTCTATAAGCTCTATCCGTAGAATATAAACCGGCTGTATATCTGCCTGCTGATAATTTTACTTCACCTTTGTTATTTTCACCTATAATAGTAGGATATTGTATATCAGCACCTGTAAATAAGCTAAAAGTATTTGCAGGGCTTTCCATTAACGGAGAGGCAAGAGCTAATACATTTTCTAATTCGGGCGATAAAGTGTGGCTTTGAGTTCTATACAAATTATCAAACATCTGTTTATAAATTTGTAATTCTTTCATTTCGCTGAAATATTTTTCGAGCGTTGTTTTTGGAATAGCAACTAATTCCGGTCTAATAAACGAACCTGCAGAAGCAACCTTGCTTGATAAAGCACTCACTCTATCTGCTAAAGCCAAGTATTTTGAATTTCCTAAGTCCAAATCTCTTGCTAAACCGGCATATAATGATAGTTTATCCATAGTTATGGAAATTTTTTCGTCGAATTTTAGCAGTTCATATAAGTCTTTTGCACTTTTGCCTACTTTACCTACAAATTTTTGATATTCCGGCAATGTCTTTTCAACATTTGCAAAATCTTTTTCCCAAAGGTCTTCACTTTTATAAATATCTTTTAAATTCCATGTGTATTGCTCTTCAATTTGGTCATGTTTTGGCAACTTGCCGCTTGTATCTTGAGCAAATAAGTTTTGCGATGAAGCTAAAACCATTGATGATAACATTAAAACCTTAAAACTGTTGATTAAATTTTTTCTTAAATTCATAATTATACCATAAATAAAAATTTTTAGTGTTTAGGTAATCTTTCTAAATACGAGCTGTTACTTAAAACCGTAAATGATTCGGTTTGACGTAACTTTTCTAAATTATCGCAATTCATATAACTCATAGCGCTTTTTAAACCGTCAGAAATTGCATGAATTACGCTTCTTACGGTTCCTTTATAAGCAACCATAGTCTCTTCGCCTTCAATAAATTCTCCTTTCATTTTTACGCCGAAAGATGCCGAGCCGCGATACTTTTTCCAAAGTTGTCCGTTGTATTTTATAATTTCACCGGGTGTTTCTTTTGTTCCTGCAAGCATTCTACCCAACATAACAGTATCTGCACCTAAGGAAATAGCTTTTGCAACATCACCGGGATTTTTTATTCCTCCGTCCGCAATAATATCAATCTTAAGATTATGAAGTTTTCGAGTAAAATATACATCTAATAATGATGAAACTTGACCTATTCCGATACCGGTTTGAACCGAAGTAGTGCACATACTACCTCCGCCTATCCCAACTCTAATTGCATCGGCACCTGCATTTACAATATCTTTTAATGTTGAACCGCTTGCAATATTTCCGACCATTACTTTAAGATTGTAATGCTTTTTTAGTTTTTCACACATTTCTAATACGTGTATGTTACTTGCATTAGCGGTATCAATACATACTAAAACATTCTTTTCCGCAAGTCTTTCTAAAAGTTCGTCAGGCGCAGTTAAACTAACCGATACGGCTTGAATTTGATTTAATGCTTTTTCATCAGAAATAATCTCTTTTAAGGATGAATCAAATCTATTTAAAACTCCTAAACAGCCTAAGTCCTTTAACTCCAAAGCCATATTAATACCTGTTACAGTATCCATAGGGCTTGAAATTACGGGTACTCCCAACTCCAAATTTACAAAATTGCATGAGGTATCAGCTTCTGTTCTACTTCTTAAAGCAGATACTTCTTGCGGTATTAAACTTATATCGTCATAAGTAAGAGAAAGCGAATAGTCATTTAAATCTGATTTAGTGTATATTTTCATAAACTCCTCGTTTGGAAAAAAAAGGAGCGGAACAATACCGCTCCTTAAAATCTATTATTTTTCGTTTAATAATTTTTCCATTTCGTCCATTAGCTGATTCATTTTATTTACTACAGCTTTAATAGGTGCATCACTTGTCATATCAACACCGGCATCTTTTAGAACTTCAATAGGATATTTTGAATTACCGGCTTTTAAGAAACCTAAATATTTATCAATTGCAGGTTGTCCTTCTTTTTTAATCTTAGCAACAATTGCTTGACTTGCAGCAAAAGAAGTTGCATACTGATATACATAAAAGTTATAATAGAAATGAGGAATACGAGCCCATGTATAACCTTCTTCTTCATCAGTTACCATTGCAGGACCCCAATATTTTTGATACATATCTTTATAAGATTGGGTTAAAAAGTCAGGTGTTAAAGCTACGCCGGCTTCCATTTGTTGGTTTACAAATTTTTCAAATTCCGCAAAACGTGTCTGACGGAAGAAAGTAGTAGTAATATTGTTTAATTGTTTTTCAATTAAAGCTAATTTTTCTTCTTTTGTTGTAGAATTTTGAATTAAATAGTCTAATAATAATGCTTCATTTGTGGTTGATGCAACTTCAGCGACAAAAATTGAATAACCTGCATACGGATAAGGTTGATTTAATCCTGTATAATGCGAATGCATATTATGACCCATTTCGTGCGCCAATGTAAATACGTCATTTAATTCATTATTCCAATTTAATAAAACATAAGGATGAACACCAAAAGTTGTTCCTGAAGAATATGCACCGCTACGTTTGTTTTGAGTTTCAAAAACATCAACCCAGCGATTATCAAAAGCAAACGTTAAATTTTTGATATAATCCGAACCAAGTGGTTGCAAAGCTTTAATACATAATTCTTTACCTGCTTCGTAAGTATATTCTTTTTTAACTGAAGGGAATAATGTAACATAAGTATCGTACGGGTGGAAATCAGGTAAATTTAAAACTTTTTTCTTTAATTCGCACCATCTATGCAAAGCATTCAAATTTTCATTGACCGATTTTACCAAATTATCATAAACTTCTACAGGAATATTATTTGCGTCTAACGATGCCTCTAAAGTATTTTTATATTTACGTGCTTTAGCATTATAGATTAAAGCTTTAATGTTTCCTGTAAAGCTTGTTAATAAAGTGTTTTTATAATCTTTATAAGGTTGATAAAATCCTTTATATACTCTTTCTCTATAAGCTCTATCTGTTGAGTATAAAGCAGCGTAATATCTTCCGTCACTTATTGTAATATCTGTTTTTCCGTCCTCACTTTTAACCATCGGATA
>CALGLM010000077.1 GCA_937930275.1 uncultured Ignavibacteria bacterium | reverse complement strand
ATCCGTTGAATCAATTCTTACATACAAGTCTTCTTCTTTGGATACTAATTTGAAATATTTTTGATTGTTTGATAATATGGTATCTTTATCAACAGAGACCGTTAATGTATCATACGGTATAAAAACATTGGGGGTATAACTTTTAGTACTGCGTGCATACGTATATCTATCCCCAACATGTATTGGGTATTTTTTTAAGATTTCCATCGGAAGTATATTTTTCCCATATTCTGTATCCCCAATTTTTGCATATATAAGTTCTGCCAAATAACTCTTCTCCGATGTTTTATATTTTTCGGAATATACACCAATATTTTTTGCCAAAGTAAAAGTAAAAGACGTGTCATCAGCAACACTAAATATTTTAGCCGGAACGTCTGTAGTGTTAAATGTCGTAATTGAGGAGTTATTGTTAAAGTATTTTTTTGTCAGATTATTTCGTAACATCAAATTATCTTCGCCTGTTTTTGCATATAAATAATTAGAACGATATTCAATAATATTATTAGGGTCTGTAGTATTTGCAGTATAAACTATTCCTGATAAAGTATCTATTCTTTCATATTGCTGAATATCATTTCTTTGAACAATAAAATATTTTTTGTTATTTCCAAGAGTAGTTTCGCCAATAACCGTTACTTCCATCCTATTTAAGGACGATGTAGATTTTTTAGATAAATCATTAATATTATATATCCACTTGTTTCCGACTGCAAGGGGGTAATAATTTATATTAAAATACTCATCAAACTCCAATTTGTTAAAGCCTGTTTCAGGGTAGTAAGTAATATGGGGTTTTAATGCTTTATCCACAGCTTTTATTCTATAATAGATATCATAACCTTTTTGAATCAAATCTTTTCTAATATTTATTAAACGACCAAAAACTTTTTCGGTTGACATTCTTAAATTTTCAAAATTATGGTTAAGAGTGTCATTATCTTTTTTATAAAAATACTCCAATTCTGCTTGACCGATAAAACTACACCCTCGTGCAATTTTTAATAAATAGTTGGTTTCGTATGAAAACTTATGCGAAATTGTTGTGTTTATGAAAAATCTGTTACTATCCGGTAAAATTCCGCTAATAGGAGGTGAAATAACCGGTACCGCTTCATCTTGTTTTAAAAAAGGATTATCCGGGTCATTAGAAATCATACCTATTAAAGTCATATATTCATCATTACTACCATGTGAAGTTCGGTTTTCAATTATTTGATATCCCAACCCAATGTTATAAGCATAATAGTAATTATAACGTGTTATACTTCCGGGTCCACCAAAGAAGGTGTTAGTATATTGATAACTGGGATATGTAGATCCCAAGAAAGATTGATAACTAAGCGGTCCTAATGGCGAAAGAGATAGATATACTTCGGTGAAAGAATAAATTCCTGCTGAGACATATTGATAAATATTATTAGTTAATTTATCTAATCCTAACCACATTTCATAAATCTTATAAAACTGAATCTTATTATATGTTAGTGTTGAAGTTATCTCGTATGTATCTATACTATAACTATGATTGCCGTAACCGGTGTAAAAATCTACAGGTACGTTATCTATAAAATAAATATATTTATTTCCGATAGCAAGCGGAAAAAGAGAACTATCCGATTTTACCGGCTGCGGAAATAGTGTTATATATGAAAAGATAAATATAAAAAATATATAAACAAAATTTTTATTATTCATTGTCATAATCCTCATTTTAAATTGTTTAATAAACTACTTAGATAAAATCATTTTTTTTGTTTCGGAATAATTTCCGGAAATAAGTTTATAAAAATAAACTCCGCTGCTGTTATTAGAAGCATTCCAAATTATAGAATGATTACCGGCAGCTAAATCTTCTTCGCATAAAACTGCAACTTGTTTTCCCAATATGTCATAAACTTTTAAGGATGTGAATTCCGCATTAGGTAAATTAAACGAAATTGTTGTTGTAGGATTAAACGGATTGGGATAGTTTTGATATAACGAATAATCTGATAACATTGTATTTTGTTCTTCAACAATATTAGTTAGGTGCATATTTTCAAATGTATAATAAAAAACTCCGTCATTTTTTCCTACTACAACAAGGAATACTGCTTTATCATTATGTTTAAATGTTTGATTGCTTTTATATGGAAGTCCCTCATTTAAACTTCTCCAGGAATCTGCATAATTATCCGATATATATATTCCTTTATTATTGTTAACGCCTAAAAATAATCTATTTTTAGCTACGTCAATAACAGTAGTGTAATTTGTCACAAAACTATAACTCTTAAGTATCCACGTTTTGCCAAGATTTGTAGTGTGGTATATTTTGTTGTTAAGAATAAATAAATCCTTACCATTATTACACATCGATCTTATTTTTGAACCATCAATCCCACTTGAGCGGTTTATCCAGGTTATACCAAAATCTTCACTAAAACAAAATTTACCATTTTCACTACCAACAATTAAAGTATCTCCTATAAAATTCATACTTGTAATTTTTTCACCTTGTATAGGAGTTGGATTGACGTACCAAGTAATACCGTAATCGGTTGATATTGCCAATTTTGGAACATAACTATCGGTAACAATACTTGCAAAACAGTAATTATGTTTAGCAATAAAACAAATTTTTTCTCCTTCGGGTAGATTGAATAAATTCCATGTGCTACCACCATTATCAGAGTAAAAGAACCCCTCTTCTTCCGACCTTGTTACTATCCTTTTTCCAAAACAATCAATTGCCATAAATTGTTTTTTATTTGTAAATGGGGCTACATCAACCCAAGTAGTTCCGTTATCGGTTGATTTAAACAAACCAAGGTTTCCGGCAACATAAATTGTATCTTCCTGTAAACAAATATCGTTGCCATGACCATATAAAAGCGGTTGTGTTTGAACCCACTGACATATAATGGAGCTATTAATTCCCAATACAAATGTTAATAAAAAATAAATTATTTTTTTCATAAATACTCCTCTATATATTATTTCTATCTTAATAAAATCAATTTATTTGCTTCAGAAAATTAAGTTTATAAAAATAAACCACAATAAATTACTTTAATATTTTTACCCATAACTAAATAGTTATAAGTTTAATTATTATAAGATAATTAACTCCTTTGGTATTATTTTGCATCTTAAACACTCTTTTCTTTTTAATACTTTTAACAAATCTAATCAATAAATCTCACTACGACAAGTTTAAATTTACGTTCTTATATAAAGTGTGATTTTTAGCACAATTTTGTTTTAGTACATATTTAACTTGTTTTATAACACCCCTTATTTGGGGTTGTATCAAAATCTGACATCTATTATCTAAATTCGTTAAGCATTGTAGGAGCGACATTTTTATAACTCACATAAATATA
>CALGLM010000076.1 GCA_937930275.1 uncultured Ignavibacteria bacterium | reverse complement strand
CGTTTATTTTTATGAATTACAAACCGATAACTTTAGAAGCGTAAGAAAATTAGTTTTATTGCAGTAAAAATTCTAAAAAAAGCAGGGGCTTTATTTAAAAGCCTCCGCTAAAATTTCAATTTGGAAAACTCACCCCCTTTCTAATTCCGTTGAACGGGGGAATTATATTCTTCTTTGTCGGTAATATTAGTCGCATTTTTCCTGCAATAATATATTAACAAGCTTTTATGATAAAACTATCCAATATACTGAGTTATCAAAATGATAGAGATTAAAGAGGCGGACGTGGGAAAAATGCACCTCCAAATTACTTGTGAATAATACTTTATTATTAAAACACATATCAGTAATCACAAAACTATAAAAACTTTTTTTTAGTATAGGATTTATAATCCAAAATTTACGGTTTGTGTTAAATTATTGGTACTTAATACAATCTCTATTGTATATGGGATGAGGATAATTTATTTTATTAGAAAGTATATAAAAAATCCCCCTATTAATATTAATTGCAAGGAGGATTTTTATCTTAAACTTTTATAATGGTTAAAATTTATCCCGGAATAACATTAATAGCGGGGTTAACTTCTCTTCTTAAAAGATTTTCGATTGCGGTTAAAGTTCCTCTAATAGAACTTGGGCAGCTACCGCAAGCGCCCTGATATCTAATTGAAAGTGTATAACCTTCTAAACCAATTATTTCCAAGCCGCCACCGTCATTAGCTAATGCTGGACGAACACGCTGTTCAATAACTTCATTTATTTGTCTATATAATTCGGTATCTTCTAAACTGTTTTCTGCTTTTTCACTTTCAGCCGGAATTAAAGATTTATCAAACGAGCGTAAAAACGCAACTAAACCTTTTTGAATAGGTCCCCATGCTACATGAGGAACTTTTTCTATAGTAACAAATTTATCCATGTAAAATACTGATACTACTCCTTCAATTTCAAAAATTCCTGTTGCAAAAGGGTCGTTTAATGCTTCAATTTTATTTCCGAAACTTCTTTTTTCGTGTCTTAATACTCTTTCGTTTAAAACAAATTTTAATGCCTGCGGATTGGGGGTCATATCCACATCTTGTACATACAACATTTTATATCCTCCGATATTTCATTTTAATTAATAAACAATCTAAATTGTTATTATGTTCAATATTCAAAACGTAAATTAATCAATAATTTATCAATTTATCAAGTTAATAATTTTTAAGCTAACATAACAAAATTAAGTGTTAATCCTTAATTGTAAGTTTTTCTTTAAGCTTTTCTTCTAACGGTATCTTTTTAAATTCGGATTTGGATAAGCAAACATGTACTGTTTCGACAATAACGCATAAATTGTTTTCGCTATTATAAATATTATAAGTTAATTCAAAACTTTTTTCGAGTAAACGAGTAACCGAAACGGTAATTTTAATTTCATCCCCTTGTCTTAACGGATTAATATACTCTGCATTTGCTTTAATTATAGGTAAAACAATTTCGGGGTGGTTAAAATAGTTTATTTCGGGTAATAAATGCTGTAAAAACATTTCATATGCCGAATGAGCAAATTTGAACACCTCACCGTAAAAAATAATTCCGGCAGGGTCACAGTTATAAAAATTGATACGAGAATTATATTCAAACATAGCATACCTTTAAATTTGTCTTTGATATGTTAAAACAGTAAACTATTTTTGAACTGTATAATAATAAATTTTTAGAAATTTTTCTAATCTATGCGCATAAAAAGTTTTTTTTATTTTTTCTTTTTCTTGTTTTTATTGGTAACTTCTACAACTTTTTCGCAAGAAGATAAATATGAAACCCTTAAGAACTACTATAATAACGGTAAGCTAAAAAACGAAGGTACTTATAAAAACGGTTTAAAGCACGGAGTTTATAGAGAATTTTACGAGAGCGGTAAAGTATGGAAAGAGTGGTATTTTGAAAACGGAAAAGAAGAAGGAGTATCTAAATGGTACTTTGAAGACGGCGTTTTAAGTATGGAATGGAATTATAAAGGCGGGATGCTTCAAGGAGTATCCAAATGGTACTATGAAACCGGTGAGCTTTGGGCAGAACCTACCTATGTTGATAATATACAAACGGGATTTACAACCACGTATTATAAAACGGGAGTTGTGCAAGGTATTTGGTTGTATCAAAACGGAAGACTAAACGGAGTTTTTAAAATATTTTTTGAAAACGGGAAGCTTGAAGTTGAAAGAAATTACAAAGATGACGAGCTTGAGGGGAAAAGTAAGGTTTATTACGATTATGGACCTTTAGCACTGGAAGCTAATTATAAAAATGGTTTGTTGGAAGGAACGTCATATGTGTATTATCCTGACGGATTAATTAAGGTTATTGATACTTATAAAAAAGGGCAAATTGTTAAAAGAGTGAGATACGATATTGTAGGGCGATTAGAAAAAGTTGAAGAAAATTTTGACGAGTTTTATGACGAAGGAACAATTAAAAGCGAACTTAATTTTAAGGACGGAATTCGTAACGGTATAATTAGAACTTACTACAATAACGGTGCGCTTCAATCCGTACTAAACTATAAATTTGGTAAATTGCACGGCTTATGTAAGTTTTATTCAAATGCCGGAATACTTTCCGAAGAAGCATATTATGCCGATGATGTTAAAGTAAATTTAAGCGTAGTTTATAACGCAAACGGAGTTAAAGTTTTAGAACGTAATTATTACGGCGGTAAACTAAATGGACCTATAAAAAAATATTATGATACCGGGCAGCTGGAATCTGAATATGAATGTGTTGATGATAAACTAAACGGGCTAAGAAAATATTATTACATTAACGGTAATAAAAGAGCAGAAGTTTTTTATAAGATGAATTTATTACATGGTTACGCTACATGGTTTTATGAAAACGGAGAAATTGCAGAGCAGTTTAGTTATACTAATAATTTACCTGACGGTGAACAAAAATCTTATTATGATAACGGAATGCTTAAAAGGGAAGCAAAATATATAAACGGTGTTCTAATTTCTGAAGTAAAATATGCTGAAGACGGTAACACGGTGACCAAAGAAACGGAAACTACAAACAGCTACTAAAAAATAAAATTGCAACGGAGGGATAACATGGAAAAAAATATTACAAATTTAATAACCCTAATCGTGGGATTAATCTATATTTTAGGCAAAATACGCTATAAACCTTAATTATAAAAATGTTTTGTATGATTGTTAAAAAAAGGGAAATAATATGAAAAGAATGATGTTCGTTTTACTAATGTTGGGATTTATATTTATTGGATGTAAAAAAGAAGATAACCCGGTGGGAAATAATACTGTACCTGAAATTACAATCCCTGATATTGAGATGGTTACGGTAGAAGGTGGTACTT
>CALGLM010000075.1 GCA_937930275.1 uncultured Ignavibacteria bacterium | reverse complement strand
GGTAAATTAGCTTTATTTCCACGTTTTAATTTAATTAATGCCATTTTATATTTCTCCTAATATGTTAATACGTTGTTGACCCGCCTGCAGCTACTCTTTGGCGGTTAAAAATATATAAATAATTGTTATCTGCGTTGCGTAAAGCAAGAGGTACTGCATTAAAAGGTAAAGTAAAGCCTGAACCGTTTCCGGTATATGGATAAATCATAAAATTAGAGTTATTAGAGTTTCTGTTTTGACCTATCGGCAATTTATAATAAAGAGTATCCCAGTTAGATAGAGGGATTCCGTTAGCTGTTACAGTAACTGCCGTTGCATTAAAGCGTGGTATTGATACACCTTGTGAAGGCATATCGATTTGAAAGTACCCTGCAGTTCCAAAGTGACTTCCACATCCTGCACCAATTACTATTATCCGACTCGTCCACTTAAAGCAATAATCAGAAGACCATGTTAAAGTACCGCCACCATAAATTTCGTTGCGAGCGTTGTTCATCGCAATATCTCTAATAATGTTCTCTTGATTTACCGAATCCAAAACAAATTCGTCTGCCGTTCTTGTTTCGCTTTTATCAGCTGTGTACAAAGCTTCAGAAAAATTACTTTCATAGCTGTTTATTTCAACCATGTTACCGCTATTATTGGCAATAAATAATTCGCCTGTATTGTAACAAAAGAAAGCTTCACCCGGACTACCGGTTGCGGGCAAATTAGCTCGTAAACCTCTTCTTAATTTTATTGTTGCCATTAATTATTTCGCTCTCTTTTTATTGTAATAGGATTATTATTGTTTGGTTTTTGTACTTTTAATACAATACTTAAGTCGTTTAGCAAACCGGCAACAATTTTATAATTTGCAGCTATTTCTTTTATCTGCTTATTTTGTTTGTTTATGAAATAGACCATAATAATAATACAGATTAATAAAGTTATATTAAATAAAATCACGTTAACCTCACTCAATTTTCAAAAATGAACTACTTGGGGGATTGTTCCCGTCAATTATTGTCTCAATAGATGGAGAGTTTAAAGTTTCTGTTAATAGCCATAAAGAAATCGCTTCAGACTCTTTAATATATCTATCAAATAGAACTTTAATTTTACTTGGTTTACCGTCAAAATTAATTTCGGGCTCTATTCGTAAAAGCACATTTTGAATTTGTACGTCACCACCATACCCATATATATAAACTGTACCCGTTCCATGATCACGTGAAATGGTAAATAATTCTTTCATGCTTGCGTTATCGTTTGCCATTAAATTAAATTCAAGCTTTAAATCATATAAGCTTGTTACGGTTCTTCCAAATGCGTCACGTCCAAGCTCCAAAGGCTTCAGAGTTAATTTTACATCATTAATAAGACCAAAATCGACATTGTCAAACTGAACTTTAGCAAGCCTAATTATTGCGGTTCTTCTTGTAAATGTTGCCATTTTTCACCTTATGGATTTTGTTCCGGACTAGTTAATTCAAGAACGAATTCTTTAATTAATTCATTTTTTGTGTTTGCCAATGAAGAAAGTTTAATTTTTAGGGGATTTATTTCTTTATTCCCTAATTTAACATCTTCATACAATTTTACTGTTGCCGGCTTAAATACAAGCACTTTTGAACCGTCCAATAATTTATGCCCCGTAATGCTTAAATCAGGAAGACTTAAATTAACCTTGTTTTCTTTAGGAATAAGAACAAGACTTACAAGTTCGCTATCTAACATGGCAATAACAGAAGGGTCAAGTTCGCTCTCAATGTTTATTTCCACTTCGTTTTTATAAGAAAGAATTACTTCTTCTCCAAGTGAATCGGTAATTACTTCGCTCGGTTCAATTTTAAACGAGCTGTCTTTCCCAACCAATCCCAATGTTTTAATAGTTGCCAAATCATCGGTTACTATTTTTGCAGGTTGTTTATAGTATAATCCTTCTTTTTCAAAAAGAACGCTATAATTATCAAACTTAAATGTCATTTTTTTTACCTCTATTTTAATTTACTTAAAAATTTTTATTGTCATAATTATAAACATAACTGCCCCAATTAAATATGCGTACATTGCCCAACTATTATACTTTTCTTCAACTTTCTCTTTTACTATCTCAGTTCTCACCGTGTCCATTATTATAATAGTATCGGGCTTTACTTTATAATAAAAAGTTTTTGTTTTGGGAAAATATTTTATTTGCGTAACAGTGTCTTTTTTTATTATTTCGTTTGCTATTATTACTGTGTCTTTGTTTAATATTACTTCTTCAGCTTTTAGTTTCCCCTCTATTATTGGGGGAATTACCGCACGGGGCTTAATTTCAATTTGCCTTGTGGTGCCGCACCCTATTAACACAATGGACAATAGCATTATTAATTTATTTTTGTAAACCACTTTATCCTGAAATAATTATATGGCTGAATTGTCCTTTCTCTTAAATAAACCCCGTCTCCGTCTGCCTGTGCCCCTTTTTGCCCGCTTGAGGTATTCCCTTCAATTGTTATATATTTTTTATCGTCAACAATGGCTACAATACCGATATGCCCGCTTATGCTATTCCCTTTTTGCCATATTATTAGGTCACCTGTATTCACCTGCTCACGTCCCTGTAAAACCGATGTTGCAAGCAAACTTTTCTTTTTTACAAAGCTTCGTGCAAGTCCGGAGCGAACGGGGAATGGATGATTAACAGCGGTTAGACAGTAGCTAACAAAAGCAGCACACCAGCTATCGCCTTTTTTACGTCCGACAGATTTTAAGAACTTTTCTACTTCGTAACCGTCATTTCTACCGGTGGCTTCTTTTACACCGATATAAGAAAATGCGGTGTCAAGGTAGAGAAGATTTGCGGTTCTTATTTGGCTAAACGTTGATGATAGCGGTAGCAATAAGAATAGCAACAGATAACAACATAATCGCATAAGCGATGTTTCCTTTTTTTAGTTCATAAATTGTGTCTATATCGGTTAAAATAAATTTGTCAAAAATTGAGAAAAAAATTAAACTAATAGTTACTTTTCCCAGTCCAAAAGCAAATGCACTAAATTCTATTGCATACAAATATGTAACTGAAACTGCCAGCAAAGAAAACAAAAGGATACTAATTATCGTCTTTTTGTAATTCACTTCTTTTACCTCTTTTAATTAAATTGTAAATCTTTATTACCGTGTAAATTAAAGTAGCCAGTAGAACAAAAATTCTCATATAGATTTCAACTACGTTTACACCTTGAATATTTTCAACAAAAAATATGGCTCCAATATTTACAGCATTAACCTTAAATATTTCAAAGTAGTTTTTCATTTACTCTCCTTTTTTGAAATATCCGCTATAAAACCAAGCACCGTTATGAATTTTAGAAACTTCATTTTTCAGTTTATCAAAAGCTTCTATTTCAGTAGCTGCACTAATTTTTATTTCTTCTGTCTTAGTATCTACTCCATTCCTATTTACTAAGGTTACTCTGATACTAAAAACAGTATCAGAGTTTTTATTTTCTTTGTTTTCCGGTTCTTGATTTGCTGTTGCTTCTTCTTTTTCCTTTTTCAATGTCAACTCCTACAATCTAACGCGTGAAAGTCTGCGTAATGCGTCTGTACGTTCAACAATTAAATTTAAAAAGAACTGCATTCTGGCAACACCTTGAGGTGCTGTTTGGTACTCTTGGAAATCTTCAAAATAAAATCCACTATTAGTATTAAAACATACACCAAGTTCTTCAGAAAAGCGTGCAATGTATAATGAAGTACAATCGTTATTTGTACCATCACTTTCGGTTTGTGAAATTACAGTTGTTTGTAAAGATAAAATAGGAACATTATTAAAAGTAGTAACAGGCACACCAAAAGAATTAACAGT
>CALGLM010000074.1 GCA_937930275.1 uncultured Ignavibacteria bacterium | reverse complement strand
AATCCATTAAAATGGATGATGTATTTAAGAAATGTTAAATGTTGAAGATGAAGAATTCGCAACCCATGAATTTATTCATGGGGAATTATAATACCCACACAATTAGTCTTAGCGGAGTTTGTTTACCACTATCTGAAGATAGCGGTAACTGAGTAAACACATATTTATTATAGCAATTATCATTTATTCCCCTTTTTAATTACCACTATTTTCATATAATGGCTACGGAGCGGGGAATAAAAACCAATATCACCTCTACGAAGCTAAAATATCTGCGTGTTTATGTGTGTTACAAAAATGTTACTCCTACGGGCCTAAATTAAGTACTAAATGTTAAATGTTTAGTGCTAAATAAATAAAATAAACCTTTCCGTTTTGGAAATAGGTAATTTAACATTAACAATTCAATATTCAAAATTGATGGGTTTCTTGTTAATCCTTCTTTTATCCTGAAAATCCCGATTCAAAAATAATGTTAGATTTTAGTGTTAAAGTTAGGTAAAACTATTTACACAATTATTTCGATAACATTTTTAGTGACGTAATTGGATAATATATCACAATAAAAAATTTAACTTTTATTTATATAAAATTATTCATAAATTCATATAGGTTACTAAACATTTATCGGGGAAAGTATGTTAGCCAAAAAAAATAATTTTTATTACTTTTTAATAGTACTAATTATATTCGCATTTGTAATTTTATACATTACAAAAATGGTATGGGATATTAGATTAAACGCATATAAGGATCACTTAAAAAAGCAAACCGTCCTAATTTCCAATATAATAAAAAAAGATAGGTCATTAAATTTTGATAGCCTTAATATAAATGAATATAAAAATAATTTACGGATAATCAACAAAATTATTCCCGAAATACAATCTGTAGAAATTTTCACTATTTCCTCCGATAAAAAAATAAACTCATTAACTGACGAATTAAAAAGCACCAAATTTAAGGGTTTAAAAATATTAGAAAGGATTAATTTTAGTCTATATATTGACAATACTACCGATAAAAAACTTGTATATGTTTACAATCCATTAAGTAAAACAAAATCGGAAACCGTTGTTTTATGTTTGGTTTTCAACTCTTCAAATTGGTTAACTACGGTTTATGAAAATTTAATTTTTATTTATATCGTTATTTTTATAATTATCGTCTTAGTAATTTTAACTGTTAGATTTAATAAAAAAACAATTTCCTACAAAAAAGGAATTGAAGAATTAAAAGATGTAGAAAATCAGCTTAAAGATGCTACAATTAGCTTATCGTTAGCAATGCAAGTAGGCAAAATTGGAGTGTGGGAATACGATATCGAAAAAGACAAACTTTTTTGGACTGACCAAATGTTCGAAATATATGGTATATCCAAAGATGAGTTTAAAGGAAAAAATAGTGATTGGGTAAATTTACTTGATGAAGAAAATAAACAAACCGCATTAGCAATTTTTAACGATGCCTTAACTTGTAAATCGGATTATGATACTGAATTTAAAATAAAAACCGAAATCGGCGAAATAAAATATGTAAAAGCCCTCGGTAAAGTTCAGTGCAGTAACAACAAACCAATTAAAATTATAGGGGTAAACTGGGATATAACCAAAGAAAAATTAGCAGAAGAAAGATATAAAACACACGAGGCTAATTTTAATTCGTTTTTTGAAACTATTGACGATATGATTTTTATCGGGAATGAACAAGGTAAAATTTTTTACGTAAACAATGCCGTTTATAAAAAATTAACCTATTCCGATAACGAGCTTAAAAATATGCACCTTTTAGATTTACATCCCAAGGATAAAAGAGAAGAAGCAGAAAGAATATTTGCAAAAATGTTTAAGGGCGAAACCGATGTTTGCCCGCTTCCGTTAATAAAAAAAGATGGGTCTTTTTTACCTGTGGAAACAAGAGCTTGGTTTGGCAAGTGGGACGGTAAAGAAGCTATATTCGGTATTTCAAAAGATTTATCATTTGAACAAGAATCTCTTCAAATGTTCAATAAAATGTTTAATAATAACCCTGCTTTAATGGCTGTTTCAACAATTCCTGATAGACGATTTACACAAGTAAATGAATCGTTTATTGCTAAAACCGGTTTTTCAAGAGAAGAGATTATCGGAAAAACTTCCAACGAATTATTTCTTTTTGCCGATGAAAGCGAATTTGCATCCGTCTCCGACCTTTTAACCAAGAATGGCAGAGTTTATAATAAAGCTGTTAAAGTTCGTTCAAAAAACGGTGAAGTTTTATCGGGTTATTTTTCCGGCGAGATTATAGAAAGTCAAGGACAAAAATATTTTTTGACGGTTATGGTAGATATTACCGACATTAAAAGATTGGAAGAAGAAATGTTGTTGCAAAACGGCTTTTATAACATCATTTCTACAATAGCAGGCAAATTGATTCAAGCAGATACGGCAAACCTCGAAAGAGAAATAAATACAAGCTTAGCAATGTTAGGTGAATTTAACAATGTTGATAGAACTTACATATTTGAATTGGAAGAACCGACTGACATTATTAACAATACTTATGAGTGGTGTTCCGAAGGAATATCGCCCGAAATTGATAATTTACAAGGAATCCCTTTTTCATTTATTCCTTATTGGAAAGATAAATTTGTTAAGAATGAATATATTTATATTGAAAGTATTAAGGATTTACCCGAAGAAAGAAATTATGAAAAAGAGGTATTATCCGCACAAGGGATACAATCCCTTTTAACCGTTCCGATATTTTACGGACCGTCTATTATAGGATTTTTAGGATTTGATAGCGTAAAAACCAAAAAGCATTGGAACGAACAAGTAATAATATTACTAAGGTTATACTCCGTAATTTTGGGAGGTATATTATTTAAGAAAAAAGCCGAACAAATGCTTTTAAACGCAAAACAAGAAGCAGAAATTGCCAACAAATCAAAAAGCTTGTTTTTGGCAAATATGAGTCATGAAATCCGCACTCCGCTAAATGCAATTATCGGATTTTCACAATTAATGAACAGAGATAAAAACTTAACAAACACACAAAAGGATTATAATTCCTCAATAATAAAAGCCGGAGAACATTTATTAACATTAATAAACGATATTCTTGAGTTATCTAAAGTTGAAGCAGGGAAAATGATATTAAACAATTCACGTATTAACCTACATCTACTTTTGGAAGATATCTATACTATTTTTAAAGAAAGGGCATATAGTAAACGACTTCAAATAATTTTTGAAAAATCGGATAATTTACCTAAGTTCGTTTTAATTGACGAAGCAAAAATTAGGCAGATTTTTATAAACTTAATTAGTAATGCAATTAAATTTACCGAAGAAGGGGGAATTTCCGTTAGAAGCAAGTTGATAATAAAAGACAACAAAAAATATTTGTATGCCGAAATTGAAGATAGCGGCATAGGAATTCCCGAAAATGATATACCTCATTTATTTAAACACTTTGTACAAACAAGTACCGGTATAAATAAGGGAGGAACCGGCTTGGGTCTTGCCTTAAGCAAAGAACTTGTAAAACTTATGGGAGGCGAAATTAACGTTAAAACGGAATTCGGAAAAGGTTCAACTTTTAGCTTTTTTATTGAATTAATTGAAACGATGGATTCCGAAAAAGACTTAAACGAATATAAAAAACAAGATAGAGTTAAAATAATTAAACCCGAGTTTTTGCCTTGCAAAATATTAGTAGTTGATGATAGACCGGAAAATTTACGAGTTGTAGATAACCTTTTAAAAGCAGTCGGTTTTGAAACAAATATTGCCGCAGACGGCTTGGAAGCAGTTAAAAAATTTGAAGACTGGAAACCTGATTTAATTTTAATGGATTTAAGAATGCCTGTATTAGACGGTTACGAAGCAACCAGAATGATAAAATTTAGCGAACGAGGCAAAAACACACCCATTATTGCATTAACGGCAAGCGCATTTGAAGAAGAAAAAACACGTGCCAAAGCAGTAGGTGTTCAAGGATATATTCGTAAACCGTTTAGGGAATCCGAGCTTTTTACCATGATTGCCGAACTACTTAAAATAGATTATATTTACGAAAACGATGAGGATGAATATTTGGAAACAGCTAAAAAAGAAACCGATGACGTAATAATAAGTTACTTAAATCAAGTACCGGAGGCAATTGTAAAAAAGATGCTTTCTACAATAAAACTTGCAGATGTTGACGGATTTATTGATACTGTTGAAAGAATTGAATTTATTGAACCAAAGTTGACTCGTTTTTTAATAAATTTAGCAAACCGATACGATTACGAAAAAATTGAGGCTTTATTAATGAAATACGAGGGGAAAAAATGATAAGTTCATCAAACAAACAACCCAAAGTACTAATTGTGGATGATGTTCCTACTAATTTAAAAGTCCTTAGTGATATCCTTAGAGTAGAAGGATATAAAATCCGTCCGGTTACATCCGGAATTCAAGCAGTACAAGTTGCAGAAAAAGTAATACCGGATGTAATTTTATTGGATATAATGATGCCCGATATGGATGGTATTGAAACCTGCAAAATATTAAAATCCAACCCTAAATTAGTGGATATTCCGGTTATTTTTATAAGTGCGTTAACCGAATCTGATAGTATTGTAAAAGCACTTAGCATTGGAGGGGTTGATTATATTACCAAACCTTTTAAAATTGAAGAAGTAAAAGCACGCGTGGCTACACACTTAAAAATTAACACTCAAAGAAAAGAATTAGAAGAATTAATAAATGTTCGTAATAAATTTGTTTCTGTTTTAGCTCACGATTTACGTAATTCAGTGCAGGTATTTTTAGGAATGAGCGAAATTCTATCCGATGATTTGGATGCTTTTCCCCCCGAAGAAACAAAAGAAATACTAACAGATATGAAAAAAAGCGCAAAAAATATCAATCAAATTTTAGAAAATTTATTAGAATGGTCTAATTTGCAATCAAAAAAAATTGCATTTAATCCGGAAAGTACAAATATCCACACATTAACAAATAATATTGTTAATTCATTATCGCAGTCATTAATTAATAAATCTTTAACAATAGAAAATAAAATAACTCCTTCAATTATACTTACCGTAGATAAGTATATGATTTCTTCGGTACTCAGAAATTTAATTTTAAATGCAATTAAATATAGCCAAAACAGCGGAAATATTATTTTAGGCAGCAATACAAACGAAACCGAAACAACTTTTTTTGTGAAAGATTTTGGTCAAGGAATATCGGATGAAGTACTTGAAACTTTATTTACATTAAAAACAAAAATAACATTAAAAAATGAAGGCGAAGAATATTACCCGGGTCTCGGATTATTGATGTGTAAGGAATTCATTGAGTATCATAACGGCAAAATATGGATTGAAAGCAAACATGGGGAAGGTTGTACGGTTTATTTTAGTATTTAATATAATTAAGTTCAACTTAAATTAGCAGCAAACAAACCACAAAGTAATAATTTTTATATTTTTAAGCTGTTAATAATTTAGTATTTTTGAAACTTTAATTATGTTAATATGTTTTAAAGCTTATAATTAAGTATTGGGTATATAATGAAGAATTTACTTTTTTCTCTCCTTTTTGCAATTGTTATTATTAGCTGTGCGGCCAAAAATTACGAAGGAGACGATAACAATAAAATTATCGACTCTAATAAAGTTTTAGTTCCCGAAGCTAAATATGCAAGAATAAATCAAATTATAACAGAAATTTTAACAAGGGCTCATTTTAAGAAAGCCACGTTAAACGATTCATTGTCTTCGGTAATTTTTGATAATTATTTTGAAAATTTAGATAATCAAAAATTATATTTTTTGCAATCGGATATTGATAAATTTGAAGAATATAGATTAAGTTTTGATGACTTTTTAAAGTACGGTAAACTTGATATTCCGTTTGATATTTACAATTTGTACAAAGTCAGATTTAATGAAAGGATGATATATATATTTTCCGTATTAAACAAAGGATTTGATTTTAATGTTGACGAAAGTATTTTTATTGACCGCTCAAAAAGTCCTTGGGCTAAAAATAAAAGTGAACTTGATGATATATGGCGAAGAAGAATAAAAAATGACTGGTTAAATTTAAAGCTATCAGGTAAAAAGGAATCTGAAATTGCAGAAACTTTGCGAAAACGTTATCAAACAATGCACAAATATATTTTACAATCACAAAATGATGATGTATTTCAATTATATATTAATTCATTTGCCGAAGCTGTTGACCCGCATACCACCTATTTTTCTCCAAAAAGCAGTGAAGATTTTAAAATTGATTTAACCTTATCGTTAGAAGGAATTGGGGCTCAACTATCTTTAGATAACGATTATACAAAAGTATCTAAAATAATTACCGGCGGACCTGCCGAAAAAGGGGGACAATTAAAAGAAAACGACAGAATAATAGCAGTAGCACAAGGTGAAGACGGCGAAATGGTTGACGTTGTTGGCTGGAGACTTGATGATGTTGTTAAACTTATTAGAGGCGCAAAAGGAACTCTTGTTCGTCTATCTGTACTTAAAGCTGATGCAGGTGTTGATGCTCTTCCGGTTGAAATTAAAATAGTTCGCGAAAAAATTAAACTTGAAGACCAAGCCGCTAAAAAGAAAGTTATTGAAATTGAACAAGACGGAAAAAATCACAGATTCGGCGTTATAGAAATTCCGACTTTTTATGCCGATTTTGAAGGAAAAAGTAAAGGCGAAAAAGATTATAAAAGTACAAACCGTGACGTTAGAAAACTTTTGCAAGAATTAAATTCCGAAAAAGTTGAAGGTATAATAATAGATCTAAGAAATAACGGCGGAGGAAGTTTACAAGAAGCCATTGAATTGACAGGTTTATTTATACCAAGCGGACCTGTAGTACAAGTAAAAAATTCGTATGGCGAAATTGAAGTTGAAGACGATCCGGACCCTACACAAGTTTACAGCGGTCCATTATTTGTAATGGTAAATAGATTTAGTGCTTCGGCAAGCGAAATTTTTTCGGCTGCAATTCAAGATTACGGAAGAGGTGTAATTGTTGGCGAACAAACATACGGAAAAGGTACTGTACAAACTATATATGATATTAACAGATATTTACGCACAGATCAGCCTTTAGGTGAACTGAAACTGACAATCGCAAAATTTTATAGAATTAGCGGAGGTAGTACACAACACAAAGGTGTTATACCCGATATTATATATCCTTCGGCTTTTGACCCTGATGAGTATGGAGAAAGCGCTCAAAAAAGTGCATTACCTTGGGATCAAATACGTAGTACAAATTACACTAAGTTTTTTGATATAAATAAGTATATCCCTAAACTTAAAGAAGCTCACGACCAAAGAATTAAAAAGAACGATGAATTTAAGTATATTTTTGAAGATATTAAAGAATATAAAGAACTAAAAGAAAAAAAGACTTATTCGTTACTTGAAAGTGTAAGAAAAGAAGAAAGAGAGAAAAACGATAAAAAGAAAAAAGATAGAGACGAAGAACGTTTAAGTAAAAAAAATATAAAAGTTAATGAAAAAGAAGAAGTTAAAACTAAAGAATTAAAAGTAGAAGACCCTTTACTTGAAGAAACCGGACATGTTTTTACTGATTTTATTAACTTAACAGCAAAAAGATAAGTTGCATGAAAACAAATGCAGTTAGAATACTGGAATCTGCAAATATTAATTTTGATACATTTGAATATGCTTTTGATGATGAAGCACTTGATGCAATTACAGTTGCCGAAAAAATTAATGCCGAGCCGGAACAGGTTTTTAAAACATTAGTTTGTAAGGGGGATAGCGGATATTTTGTTTTTTGCATCCCGGGAAATTTTGAGCTCAGTCTAAAAAAGGCAGCTGCCGCATCCGGTGTTAAAAAGATTGAGATGTTACCACTTAAAGAACTAACAAATGTTACGGGTTACGTTCGCGGCGGATGCTCGCCGGTAGGTATGAAAAAACTTTTCCCCACATTTATTGATGAAACCGCTTTATTATTTGATAAGATTTATGTAAGTGCAGGTGTTAGAGGTATGCAACTTTTTATTAATCCAAACGACTTAGTTAGAATAATAGGAGCAAAATTTGCCGATTTAATATAAATTTTCTTTATTTTTAAAGAAAATTTTTATATATTTACAAACTTAAATATTTTGGAGTAAAAAATGGCTAAACAACAAACTTTTGCCGATAAAAACAAAGCAAAATTAAAATCATCGGTTGTTAATTTAAAGCACATTAAAACCGTTAAAACAGCCGAAGGAAGTTACAAATTCCGCGAAACTTTTGTAAAATTAGACGATATTAACAAAGTTAACGACTTAGTAAAGTAATATTACAAAATAATTATTGCTTATAAATACACTCTTTGTTTTTACAGGGAGTGTTTTTCATTTTAAACCCTTCATCTTCAAAATTGATTTAAATTACATTTTAAAAATCCATTCTTCTTAAGAATTTATAATTTAAATAATTTTGTTTTTTCACATTTACAAATCTAATAAAGTTAATTCTAATCAGCATACGATTACAAAAACGACTTGTTTAAATAGAAAAAGCTAAATTCAAACTTATATAATCAAAGTTAAATGTGACTGCAAATTAAGAATAAAAAAGTTAACATATTAATTTGGAATAACAGGACTTTGTATTAATGATTTTTTAGGAACGGAAGAAGCATTTAGATTTGTGTATATAATCTATAACCTATAACCTAATAAGTTTTGTAGCCTAATGACGATAAAAAATTCAACTTTAATTAGATTATCAACCTTAAGAATGCAATGCATTGCAATAGGAAGTTATATCAAGAAAGAAGGCAGAAAAGAAGTACTAATGTTGGCTGTTAAATCACAAAGAAGGCTATTGCTTTATAGATTATTCTAAATAGTACTTGATTTAAGTTCGCCAAATCCATTTGTGTTGATTTTAGAAAATTTAGTGCGATGACTAAATATTAATTCTACTTCTTCGGGCTTTTATTGCAAAATTTGAAATTATACTACGCTACAATGACGCTTATTCGTATTTTAATGTAGTGGATAAAATATTAAAAATTAATTCAGAAAAATATTTCGCTCCAATTTCTGAAGGATGTCCATCATTTTTCAGATATAATGTTTTTAAATAATCTTTAGGCATGGAAATCATTTTATCGTAAAATTCATAGTAATCTATTTTTTCTTTTTTGAAGAAATCCGAGAATGAATAAAATTCATTTCTGTTATGACTTAATAATGCTTCAAGTATCGGTAAACGTATTATAATTAATTTCTGCCCATTAGCGCGTGTCATAACTATTAGTTTGTGAAATATTTTTTCTGCTAACTTAATGCTGTAATAATCCATATACTTCTTATAAAAACGATTAAACAAATAACTATTTTCAAATAGGTTCGTTAAAAAAGACGATTTACTATTAATTCTAATCTGTAAGGAATCGTTAATTATATCATAACTTGGTTTATTCATTCCCTCATCTTTTCTAAATGCTTCTAAATTTCTGGTTATGTCATCATCAATGTAAACAAGAACGACAATTTTGGGATCAATTAATTTTGAATATTTTTCATAAGATATTACGCATTGGTCGATACCGAATCCGGGGATACCTAAATTAATAATATTAAACAATCCCGCAAATCTTTTTTGAAGATTGGATGCTACTGTTTTGTATTCATCTAAATAAATCGAGAATATAAATGAATCGCCAAGAAGCAATATATTTGATTTATAATTTGGATTTGATTTAGATTCAAAATCATTTTTATTTCGGAACCCTTCTTTATTTATATAATATTTAATTCGGAATTGGTTATAATATTTGCTATAAAACTTAAGAAGTGAGTCTTGCTTACAAACCCAACCTAAATCAGTATCTTTTTGGGGCCAATTAACCTTTGTATAATTTTTATCAAAAGCCCTATCTTTATATACATTTGGATTGCTGCGTTGATATAACCGAAAATTTGGTCGAATAACGCGAATAGACAACTCCCCAATAATCAATAATAGAATTAAAACTAAAAAGTTTACTAAAATTATTTTTAAATATCTCATGATTTTTTTATACAAACTATTGCCCATTCTGCGCACTTATTTTTTATATTATAATATTTTCCATGTTGCTTTCGGATTCTATTTCAAAAAATAATACTAAAATATAAATTCCTTACTATACTGTTCCTTATGCCACCTCATCTTTGTAGTTCTACAGAAGGATTACGAATAATAGTAGAAATGATAAATGCGAAAACGTAGAATATTTCATGCTACGGTTTCGTTTCCTTTCCAGTACCTTTTTGTTTTCTTATGCTAATATAAACTTTTTTTCTCGATTTTCAAGTATCTTGTGGCAAAACTATTCATTATCGCAAGAGGTGTTAAATAATTTTTTGCCAAATAAAACCTAAACAACACAATCAGGTAGTCAAAATCAAACCGGCCATAGAAGAAGACAAAATAAAATTTTTTTTCAAATCAAAGCGAAATAAAAAAATTCATCTTGGTGGAAACTTAATTCGGACTATTTTTTTCCTTTGTTACCCCCCCTAAAATGACATTTTATGAGAGCTATTCGTTAATTACATTTCTAAATCGCAGAAACTGTGACATTTCAATTTTACTATTAAATATTAATAAAATATCTTTTTTTTGCATTGTTTTTAACTATTTATTTTGTTATACTCAAATAAATCACAACCATAGGAAAAACGATGCAATACAGAGCTTTTAACTTTTCTTCATTCAGTAAATCTAAATACGCAAAAAATTTAAGTGATCAAGAATTAAAAGAGTTAGAATTAGTTTCGCACATCCTTCCTTTTAAAGTTAACAACTACATTCTTGATGAACTAATTGATTGGAATAATAAAGAAACCGACCCTATGTTTAATCTTTATTTTTTTAATAAACATATGCTGCACAGCGAACAACTGGATTTATTACAAAACTCTTACTACAATACTAAAACAATTGAAGCGAAAAACGAAATAATTAAACAGATAAGAAGCGAGCTTAATCCTCATCCGGCAAAACAGATGACGGCAAACGTGCCGATATTAAACAACAAACGAATTAAAGGTTTACAGCACAAATATAAAGAGACTTGTTTAATCTTTCCAAAATCCGGACAAACATGCCATTCTTATTGTACTTTTTGTTTTAGGTGGGCTCAGTTTATAGGCGATGACGACCAGAAATTTTATACAGATTCATCAGGTCTTCACATTGAATACATTAAAAAAAACAAAGAGATTACAGATTTATTATTCACGGGGGGAGATCCTATGATTATGAGTGTTCTAAAACTAAAAGAAATAGTATCCCCCTTTTTAAGTAATGAATTTGAGCACATAAAAAATATTCGTATCGGTACTAAATCAATTGTCAACTTTCCGTACAAGTACGTAAATGATAAAGAGACTTCGGAGCTTCTTTCGTTTTTTGATGATATTATTAAAACAGGAAAACACTTATCTATAATGGCACATATTAATCACTGGATTGAAATGGAAAGCAACGCCTTTAAAATTGCCATAAAGAATATTCGTAATACAGGAGCGGAAATTAGAACCCAGTCCCCTATTCTAAATAATATAAATGACAATTCTGATATCTGGATAAAAATGTGGCAGCAACAAGTTAAATTAGGACTTATTCCCTATTATATGTTTATTGAAAGGGAAACGGGAGCAGAAAAATATTTTAATATTCCTTTATTTAAAGCGTTTAACATATTTAAGGAAGCATATAAACAAGTAAGCGGTTTATGCAAAACCGTTAAAGGACCGTCAATGTCGGCAATTCCGGGTAAGGTTGTAATTGACGGAGTAATAAAAATTGAAGACAAAAAATATTTTGTTCTTAATTTTTTACAAGCTCGAAACCCGGATTGGATAAAACAGCCCTTTTTAGCAGAGTACGACGAAATATCTACGTGGCTTTTTCAATTAAATCCATATGGAGGAAAGTTCTTTTTTATGGATGAACTTGAAAAAATGGTAGCTTAATTATTTATGTTTAAGTATTGTTAAAGTAATATCATCTGATTGAATAGCTTCACCACGGAATCTATATATTCCGCTTATAATTCTTTCTTTTAATTCTTCGGCACTACTTTCTTTATATTTTAAAATAATTTCTTTTAATCTAAAATCACCAAATTGCTCGTTTTGATTGTTCATTGCTTCTGTAACTCCGTCTGTATAAAAAATCACAAAATCATCTTTTTCGGGAGTCAATTCAATATACTCCAGCATAGAAGAAAACAAACCGTTTTTATCGTTAAACCCTATTGCCAAACCTTTTGGAGCAATTTCTTTAACACAATCCTCTTTTTTAGAATAATGAAATATCGGATTATGTCCGGCTCTTGACAAGTTTATCTTTCCGGATTTATCAATTACCGCAGCAATTATTGTTAAAAAAACACCATGAGGTAAATCAGAGAACAATATATTTTTAAGATTAATTAACAACTCCTTTGGATTATAAAAAAGATTTACCAACGAGTGTATAATTGCCCTAACTTGTACCATAAATAATGCAGCAGACATCCCTTTACCCGAAATATCACCCACTAAATAATACAAACTGTCATCTCTTTGTTTAATAAAATCAAAATAATCGCCGCTTACAACCTTTGCAGGTTCATAAAATATAGAAATATCGTAATTTTCGTTAACCGGAGGTTCAGAAGGAACAAGGCTATTTTGAACTTTACTTGCAATATCAAGTTCGCTTTTTAAACTTAGTTTATCTGCAAGCTCAAACGCAATTAATAAATTTACAATTATAAAAGATAGAAGCAGATAAGGCGTATTATTGGAATTAAGTCCTATAAAAAACATAATTAATGCTACAAAATAAAATATTCTACGAGCGGGAGTTAATCTTAATACAAAAGCATTAAACAGACCTTTTATAAATCGTATGCCTCGCGAAAATTTACTGTCTTTTGGGTCAGGTTTTGGAATATTGGCCGAAAAGAATTCGTAAACTTCGGCAGATTCTTTTTTAATCAGCCTTTCAATTTCCGAATAACTCAAATCGCTTGTATATAATTCAAATAATCTTCTTAATCTATTAGCCATTTTTTATTTTATTTTTATAATTTTAGACGTATTAATTTAATCAACGATAACTTTATTACAAACTTTTTTATAAATAATTTTATATTTTTGTAACTTAACAACAAAAAGTTGAGTAATATTTGAAAAAGCTGATAATCTATATATTCATTTTTTTTAATTATACGTTAATTGCACAAACCGATAGCAATTTGGATAGGATAAATTTGCTATTGAAAGACGTATGCACAAAAATAAGTGCGAAGTTAACCAACCCTATTGTGTTAAATTTTTACTCTCCCGCAAATTTATTTTTCTTAAAAAATAGAACCGAAGTATATTTTACGGAACTCGGCAAAATATCCACTAAAAATATTAATGATACACTAAATTTTAATTT
>CALGLM010000073.1 GCA_937930275.1 uncultured Ignavibacteria bacterium | reverse complement strand
AATATTATATACGCGATGATAATATTGTTTATTGAATTTGATGTGCTTGCTAAGGAAGCTGTCGCGTTCGGCAAAGTCTTTTTTTGCTTCGTCTTCTTCAAACAACTTAAATAAAGGGGAATTACTATTTCCGGTATTTATTAAGGTAATATATTTAAACAGTGCATTAAACAGTTGTTCGGGAAAGTCTTTATCATCTTGAGCAAGCATACGTTCGCTTTCAAAACCTGCCTGCGCAGTAGAATAACCTCCTTTAGTTTGGTATTCCGTTGAAAAAACATTTGTTAATATAGCTTTACTAATAGCATTATTTTGGGCATTAATAAACTTTTCATAAATATCACCTCCATAACCGTTTTTTGCGTCTTTAAATTCTACCGAAGAGTCATCCGGTATTACTGCCACGGCATCTTGCACCATATTGTCCAATTTATTTAGTAAATTAAGCGAATCACTTTCAGAAACGGAACGGGGTTGTTTAGCAAGAATAAAAGGCATTCCGTATTTTTCTACAAATACTGACCAAAATTTCAGACCTCCTTTTTTAAGTGCAATATTCCAAAAACATTTACTTAAAGCTTTTACACCGTAAGGATTATTAAAGCTTGCTTCGTTTTGTAATAGTATAAATTTGAATTTATATTTATCTGATGTAAGATTTATCGAATTATTTCCGTTATTGTATATTAAGTTATTATTTAAGTCAAAAGTAAAATTTTCTTGTGGTTTTTCAATTATTTTTTTAGGAAGTATGCACCCGTTTTTATATTCCCAAATAATTTCAAAAACCGAAAACCCAAAGAATATAGGATTTAGAGACGATGAAATTATATCTTTTATTCTGCAATTATTTTCACTTAAATTATTTATTGCTTTATTAATTAAAGTAAAATCATTATCACTTGTTTCGTGTGTTTTTACAATCCGCCATTCCAAACTTTTCACTCCCATTTTTCTTCGTGTAATACATGCGTGCAAATGGTCATCATTTAGCATATCGTTATATACTGTAATATTTTTGCCGTACTTTGCTAAAATTGGGTCGGGATCGGGTAATAATTTTATCCAATTTATTGTATTTGAATAATTGTTGCGTGTGATAATTTCTTCGGTTAAAATTTTATCAGTCTTTTTTATGAAGTTTGAAAAATTAAATAATTTAAACATAGTAAGCTCCTATATATTTGTTTTCTATTGTCTTATTTATATTTTTGGAGTAAATATTTATTGTATTGCCAAAATTATTTTTAGCCGCATATAAAGCTAAAGCAAGCGACCAGAATCTATCTGCATGACCTTTAAAATCGGTATCGTTTACATCAAAATAAATTGCGGAATTATTACGTACGGATTTTTGAACTGAGTGTAAATCTTCCTTTAAATTATTATCATCAGGTATTTGTATTTTTCTATCTTGAAAATGAAATAACATGTTATATGCAAGTTCTTCTTTCAAACGATTGGTAAAATATAGGGGGATTATTTTATTATTCCCGAATTTAGCTGCTAAATCTTCGGCAAGCTGCATCCCAATGCCTGTTTCGTCAACGGCAGTTTTAACAATGTTAAAGTTCTGAAGTAAATTAAACAAATATTCTTTTTGAATATTAAACGTGGTTTTTTCAAAAATTTTTAACATTTTTAAAATGTAGTTTGTACCCGAGTGTTCTAATATAGTTATTACCGACAAATCTTTTCTTCTTCCTATATCAAAACCGCAGTAGTAAGCGGAATTATTATTTAATTTTTCGGTGTTTGTAATGTTAAAATCCACACAGTTATTAATTAATGTGTAACTTAAAAATGCGGTGCTTTCGTCAATCGGCTTGCAACAAAATTCTTCGTTCCAAGTAATTTCATCAAAACAGTCTTCTTTTTGTCTCTTTATCCAATCTTCTTTTTCTTTAATTGTAGCTGTTTTATTAAGAATTTTATCAACTAAGCCGCAGTTTACAGCATCATAAATTGATGTAGTATGTAAAGACCAATCCAATTTGTTATTTTTAATTTTTTCAATGAATTTATAAAACTGTGATTTTTTGCCGTTGTGAGTAGATATTATACGAACAGGGTATCCCCAAACGGCAGTCGGTTTAGCGGCTTTCCACAATTCAAGTTGATTATCGTGGTGGGCAAACTCATCTAAAACTATTTTACCTCCTTTTGAGCGAAAAGCTTTTGGATTGCTTGATAAAGCGGTAATTCTACTTCCGTTATTAAATTTTATAGATAATGTTTTTATATCGGTTTCGTCAAATATGGATTCGTTAAAATCGGAAAATCCGAGATTAAAAAGTTTTGCCCATTTTGTACAATAAATAATATACTCTCTTGCAGCACTTTCATCGGCACTGCTGAACCATACGGCAGGAACAATTTTATTAAGGCAGTCCCTTACATCTTCGTAAGATTGCACGTATGTAGCACCTATACGCCTGCTCTTTTCCCATATTTTTACAAGAGAATTATCGTTTAGCCAATCTTGTTGGTACTTTAAAAAATACTTATCACGCATTATAAACCCAATATTTCTTCTTCAATTTTTTTAATTGTGTTAGTGCTAATAGTTTCTACTTTTTCTTTATTATCTAATACTAAATCGGTTTTTATTTCTTTAACCGCGGTTAATAATGCCCAAAGTACTTTTGATACTGCCGAAATTTGTTGCGGTGTAGGATTTAATTTAGCTTGAGCAATTGCGGTTTTAACAAGCTGATAAAGTTCTTCTTTTAACGGAATTTCTTTTTTACGGTAATTAATTCTATCTTTATCCCAATTATCTTCTTTACGCCATTTATACAAAATACGTAGCGGAAATTTACCTTCAAATATTCCGAATATTGTATTAATGCCAAGACCTTCTTCAACGTACAATTCTTTGGCTTCGTTTCTTTCCGGTTCGCTCATTAAGTTCCTCAGTTAACAAATTCTTTTATATTCTTATCAATTTTATTTTCCAGTTTTGTGAAATTTTCCGCAATAAGTTCTTTATATTTTAAATCTTCTTGTAAAACCGTAAATAGTTTATCAATAGAATTTTGATTTTGCTGCAATGCCTTTTCAAAATTGCTGCTGTTTTGCTCAAGACTCTGTTTAAACTGTTCTTGGCTATATTTTATTGTGTCTTCGTGCTGTTTGGAAAAATACTTTACGGTAAAATACCATATCACCAATAGAATTGCCGAAATACTACCGTTGGCAAGTGCAGAATTAATTATTGTCTGTTCCATTGTTGCTCCGTTTTTGGGTGTAAATCTAACTAATAAAAATTACCGTGTCATTTAATCCGTTCATGGAACCGGTTAGTGAACTATTCCGGAAACGATTACTTGAACCGTTCGGTGAATCGTTTCTTTGAGTAAGTTTTTTAATCGGATTAGTTTTGACCCGTAACTTTTAATCAAATAGGAGCAACAAATGAAATGGATTCCATTTTTCAAAACGGGAAAGCAGACCGACTCGCTCGGGAGAGAAAAATTATGGACGCGCGAAGAAATTGATAATACCGCATGCAGCTATAACAAGTCGAAACCCGAGAATAAAAAACCGATAGTTATAGGACATCCCAACGATAATTTGCCTATTGTCGGTTATATCGATAAGGTAAAAAGGGTGGGGGATACACTTTACGCATTGCCCGGTAATGTATCGCAAAGTTTCAAAGACCTTGTTAAAGAAGGTAAATTTCCTAACCGCAGTATATCCTTTAATAAAGACGGTTCAATTAATCATTTCGGATTTTTACCAATCGGGATTGAGCCGGCAGTAAAAGAATTAGGTGTATTTGAGTTTGCCAAAGTCGAAACAGGTTTTAATAATTATAATTTTAAAGGAATTATTGAAGATGAAGAGTTTTATGAAGAAGACGGAGACTTGTGGCAAATTGAAGCGGAGCTTGAGATAATTAACAAACAAATTGAAGAACTGTTAAAAGATGATAAGAAAGAATTATCAACCGATAGCGAACTAATTAAAATTATTGAAAAGCAAAACAAAGAAGCAGAAAAAACGGCGTTTATGAATAGACTTGAAAAATTTGTGGAATCGGGCAAATTAACACCCGCCGTAAAAAATAAATACAAAGAACTTGCCGAAATAGTTACGAATGATAGGAGTGATTTTACCGCAGAAAACAAGAATATTTATACTGTACTGGAAGAAATAATAGACCTTTCGGAAATAATAATAAACTTTTCGGAAACCGTAAAAAAAGAAGAGCAAAACGAGCCTAAAAACGAAATAACTAAAATTGCAAACACATATAAAATATAAGGAGAAATTAGAATGAAACTAAACGAAATTTCCTCGCAAGACATAAAAACTTCGGCATTTATTAAAAGTATGAAAAAATACTCTACAATTCTTGATTATGCTGAGTTTTATAGAATTATAGGTAACAGCGATATGCCCCGAAAAAAAGCTTCTGCTGCAGGCGGACAGTTCAGAGCAATTAACGATAATTGGGTAAGTAATCAAGTATCTCCTCTGTTTGGTTCGGTAAACTTAAAAATATTTGGTGATAAAGTGGAAGTTGATAAAGCGCATGAAAGAAGAGCAGGAGATATTAACAGTGAAAGAGCAAGACAGTTAATAAACTTTGCCGAAGAATTCGGTAAAAATTTTCAAAATGAGTTTTTTAACGGTAAAACAAATTCCAATGTAAAATCATGGAATGGTCTTGTCTCAATAATTCCCGCTCAACAAGTTATAGTTGCAGATGAAAGCGGATTATTGGTACAAGCAGGAAATTCGGATGCTGCTGCTCTTTCCAAACAAAAATTATTGGAAAAATTACGTAAACTTATAACTATGGTTGATGGCGGAGCTGAAGTATTATATATGAATGAAGACGTATGGACAAGGTTAACAACTATTGCCGCAGAATATATAAGCTGGGAAAAAAATGACTTCGGAAATATGATTCCTTATTTCGGTGGAGTTCCTATTCGTTCCGGAGGTTATAATTCGTCCGGTAGTTTGGTTATTCCGGCAAGTGAATTATTCGGAGAGTACAATACTGCCACTACTGTTTATGCAATGCGATTCGGAGAAAAGAAAGACTTAACAATTGGTACAAGCAACGGGTTGAATATTGACGACTTGGGGCTTGTTAATAACCACTATGTTGATAATGTTGAACTTGACGCTGATTTATGCTTATTAAATAACCGTGCCGTTGCAGCACTAAAAGGAATTGTAATTGAATAAACTTTAATAGATATAAACCCAAGCTTAAAGAAGATTGATTCTTAAGCTTGGGTATTATATAATAGGAGTATGTATGTATTGCACAATAACCGACTTAATTAATGATATAACGTATTTTACCATTTGCGAACTTGTGAACGACGAAAATGCGGATTTGGAAAGTATTAATTTGAATAACGAAAATATATTTGTTAATAGAATAAATGAACAAATTAAAAATGCTAAAGCCGAAATTGACTTTTACTTAAATAACAAAATAATAATAGATTTAAACAGTATTCCTAATATTATTAATACAATTGCACGGGATATTACGGTTTATTATTTATACAAAAGACGATTCTTAAGCAAAGTTCCGCGCGGAGTAGCAAATAATTATACCTTACGCATAAATCAATTAAAAGAAATTGCCGCAGGTAAAATGATTATTATTTACGATAGTTTGACGGCTGAAAAATACTTAACCAACAAAAGTAAAGAAGATAGAATATTTAATTATTAAAGGTTTGATATGAATAATAGTATTAACGGATTGTTGGCTTTAATAAAAACAAATTTATTAAACGAAATTAATCAATTGGAAAATAAAAAATTGCGTGTATTAATAAACGAGAACGAAAGCATTGAAAATATTAATATAAACGGTACATTGTTTATTACTTACAAAGGAGAAAAACTAAGCGAAAATCTTTATAAAAGTAATTTAATATACTCTGTTAAGCGGAATGTTTTTATTGAAATAATAGGGGTAATAAAAGAAGAGAACAAAGCTAATTTTAATGATTACATAGACTTTGTTTTATTTAAGGTAAGCGGTTTAAAAACGGCTTCCGGTTTGGGTAGTAATTATGTACTTCCTTTATCAACCGAAATTTTAAAACAGGATGAGTACGGAAACCTAAGATTTATTATAAACTTTATAGCCCCTTGTGATTTAAACTTTACGGGAGTACAAAATAATGAAACTAATTAAAAAATATTTGCCTATTAGCGAATATAGCAAAATTGAATATGAACAATACGGACTAAAACAAAAAAATCATATAGTACTTCATCATACCGTTTCTTCCGGTGAAAAGGGAGTTTATGAATGGTGGTGCAATGACGGTAAAAAAGTAGCAACGGCGTATGTAGTTGATAAAGACGGTACAATTTACGAATACTTTGATCCGAAATATTGGTCATATCATTTAGGCGGAAAAGCTGCAAAGTGCCATAATATAAATAGTATAGGCATTGAAATTGCAAATGAAGGTGCATTAATAAAATCGGATGATAATTATTATTGGTTTAGCGGAAAAAATAAATATAAAGGTAAAGTATTTGAATACGAGTGGAGGGGAATAAAATATTGGGCTGAATACACAACCGAACAATTTGAAGCCGTTACCCAACTTATAAATTACTTGTGTAATAAATTTAATATCCCTAAAACGGTTTACGAAAAATACGATTTTAATTTTGATTTGTTAAAAAATTTTAGGGGAATAATATCACACTGTAATGTTAGGAAAGATAAAACGGATATATCACCGGCATTTAATTTAGCTTTGTTAAAACAATTAATTGAGCAAGGGGATAGTAATGCTTAACAATAAATATATAATAACAATTATTATCGGAATTTCTTTAATTCTAATTGTAATAATCATAATTAATTCCGGTTATACTAATAAAACCAAGTCGGTAAAATTTAATACGGTAAAAGTTTATAAAGAAACCGCTACAGTAAACACGTTAAAGACAGATATTACTGCAAAGCCAAAAATTTATACATCATATTACGGAATTGGTAAAACAGAAATAGATTCGGTAAAAAAATTAACCGATACTTTGTACACTGCCATGTTTGATACAACTATTTTCTATTATGATAGCTGCGGAAAAACTACAGGTGTATTTAATTTAACATCCGAATATCTTAGTGATATAAAACTTAGTAACAACTCGTTATTTAAATTAAAAATTAATGCAATAAATATTTCAAGAAACTTACAAGTATATGAAAATTATGATAATGAAATTGTAAGCGAAACCGATAAGGGGAATAGGTTTGGATTGGGAATATTTGCGGGGGGATTAATAACACACGATAAAAAATTAACCTATGGAATAGGTGTGGGAATTATTTATAAACTAACATATTAAAGGAGCAGAAATGTCGCTTATAAACCCAATAATTGCAAGTAATGCAGATAGAATTATTAATAAGCCGGTTGAAAAAGTAATAATAATAATTGATGATGATAATTATAATACTGAAGCCGGCTATATTGAAGAAGGGAGTATTAAAATAAAATTCCCCGCAAACAGCGTTAAACTGCTGGATAAATCAGAATTGCAGCTTGGCTATAATTTTAGTATGGAAATTAAGGCATTACAGTTTTATTCGCTTTACGAATACGAAAAGTTAAAAAACAAATACTGCACGTTAAACTTACATCCGCTTAATATTTATATAAAAAATGTTAGAATAAATATTAGCGGAGAAATTACGCTTGGCGAAAACAAAGCCCCAATAATAATTACTGCATCTAAACACGTTAATAATATTCGCGAAGTTATTGACGGTAACCCTTGGGGAAATTTAATATTTCCTTGGGAATTAGAAATAACGCCAAGCATAAACGTAAATCAAGATACTTTAGGAATTGAAAACTTATTATAAAGGAGTAAATAATGAACGCACTATTTTCGTATTATTCAAAACCTGCCTTGTATGAAGGGAAAATTGTTGTTAATAATGCCGGTTTTGTTTATTCTTGGGGACTTTCCGTAAATCTTGCCAAAAAACATTTTGATAAACTAATACTTGTTACCGATACTAAAGGGAAAGAACTTTTAATAGACAAGTTAAATTTACCTTTTGATGAAGTAGATACGTCTTTTGATTTGTTGAACGAAGTTGATTTTAAATTGTTTTCGTATCCCAAAATAATTGCAATGGATAAGCAAACAGAACCCTTTGTTTATATTGACTATGACGTGTTTTTATTTAATTCCATTAACGTAATACCCGATATAATAGTACAATCCGTTAACGGATTTACAAATAGTAATAATACTTATTATACAACTCTTGTTAATCAATTAGCAGCTTTGGGATATAATAATTCGGTATTTTTGAATAGAGAAGAGAACATAAATTACGGATACAATTTAGGGATTATCGGAGGGACCGATTTGGATTTTATCAAATTTTTTTGCGAGCAATCCAAACTTATGATAGAGTTTATTAATACCAATTACGAATGCATAAGCACGGACTTATTTTTTTTGTACGAACAATGGTTATTTGCCTTATGCTTAAAAGATAGAAATAAAGAGGTAACTATTTACCTAACAGAAAAAAGAGACTCGCTACAGTACAATTATACACATTTAATGCAGGGAAAGGGGAGCAGTTTAGTTTTATACTTAATAAAGAATAAACTTAGACTCCTTTTTCCCGAAATATACTCGACCTTACACAGACAGATAAATGAATCGGGGATTAATAATTTAATTTTTGTTAATTAGCGAGGCAACAATGGAAGATAAACAAGTGTATATGTTTGAAGGTGAAAAGTTTTATCTTAAAAACTACGGTGAAATAACTTGGGAACAAGACGAAACAATTGTTGCCTGTTTAAGCGGTTCAAGCGGCAATATTGATATTAATAAAATATTTTCAATTGTATTAAAACCCGTAAATACAAAAATAAAAATAGCGGAATTTGATTTTACAAAAGGGGAATTACGAACAATTAAAAAACTGCTTAAAGAAGATATAGTAAAAAGGAGAAATGATTTTTTAGCGGAATGACGGAACTTTTTAATGAATTGGAGAAAGCGGAAAGTTCCGCCGAAATTGAATACCGCAAACTAATATATAACGAAAATGATAAAATATTTGCAAGCGATATAAAAGATAATAAAGAGTTGTTCATTTCGTTTTTAAGTAATAATAACTTTAGTGAAGCAAAAGTAATTGAACAAACAAACTTATTGCGTATTTATTATTTTGAGTATGAAAAACGAAGAGAAATTTTAAACAATAAACTTCTATTTATTAAGTACAATAAAAAGGTAAAAAATGGAAGATAAGTTAAAATATGTTAATAATGATTTAAGCGAGCTTAACTTTAAGTTAAGTTCGCTATATGATATTCTAAAAATAAAAGAAATTGCAAATGTTAACCAATTAAAGGAATTAACACAAATATTATCGATTATTAAAGAAAATGAGCAATTTTTTACTGCGGGCAAAAATTTACTTCCGGATATTTCGCAAATTGTTTCAACCTTAACTTATGATTTAAGCGAGTTAAAAAATAAGCTGATTAAGAGCGATGAGGAAATAAAACAGAATATTAATGCTTATGACCTTTTATTAAACTTTGGAAGTAATAGTGTAAGAGAAAAAGAAGAATTAAAATTAAAAAGAGATAATGAAATTAATGAATTAAACAAATATACGGTTGAAATAAAACAGTTTAACCGTTTGGGTTATAAAGGGAAATTGGATATAAATAATGAACCGGTCGAAACTATTAATGTAGCAGAGCAGACTGCCGTTGAACTTAACCAAATAGATGTTAATCAAAAAAACCTGATTAGCTCGATGAAAATAGGTTTTAAATCTGCCGGTAATTTGCTTTCGTCTGCTATTTCGGAATCGATAATTCCTTTAAGTAAAGTAAATAGTTTAACCGAACAATTATTACATACATTTATTGAAGCTGCGTCTAAAGCATTACTAATGAAAACAATATTCGGAGGATTGGATGTGTTATTTAGCAACGGTTTAAGTTTTGGCAGTTCCGGTAATTCGTTACCGATTAGCGATATATTCCCTTTACCGGATAACTCGATTAATAATTTTTATTCGGGAAAAAACTCCGAGCAATTAAAATCAAATTTAAATTATTACAAAGAAGCAGAAATTACCCTTAATATTCCTAAAGTTGAATTTAGGCAAAAAGGGTACGATTTGCATGCAATAATTAAAAAAGCCGAAACAAAAGCTAACAGGTACTTATGATAAACTTTCA
>CALGLM010000072.1 GCA_937930275.1 uncultured Ignavibacteria bacterium | reverse complement strand
TTATTAGCGAAGAATAATATATCATATCCATATAAAAAAGCAATGATATTAACAAATAGAGGTTGTCCGTATTCATGTGATTTCTGTTCTATTTCAAATTTATTTGGGAAAAAAATAAAACAAAGATCCTGTGAAAGTATTATAGAAGAAATAAAACAAGGAATCCAATTAGGAATTAAACAGTTTGATATTGAAGATGATGTTTTTAATTTTAATTTAGATAATGCAAAAAATATACTTAAAAATATATCTCTGAACGGTAGAATATTGCTTAATGCCTGTTGACTAAATTCGCTTTCTGATATTATTAATCCGGCTAAAAATGCACCGAGAGCTATAGATACTCCCAACTCAGATGTTAACCATACTACTCCAAAACAAATTAATAGTATTGTAATTAAAAACAATTCTCTAATTCTTGTTTTTGCAATATTATATAAAAGGTAAGGAACTATATATTTTGCTAAAACATATACAACCGCAAATATTATTATTCCTTTTAATATTAAGTAATATATAGCTGCAAATTCTTCGCCTTTTTCAGTTAAATAGGGAATAAATAACATCATGGGTATGGTAATTAAATCTTGCGCAATTAAAATTGCCATTGTATTCTTGCCGTGTAAAGTATCAAGCTCCCCTTTATCCGAAAGTAATTTTAACACTATACCGGTATTACTTAAAGCGGCTAAAAATCCGATTAATACCGAAGCCTTTAACCCTAAATTAAAAACATATGCTATAAAAAAAACGGATAGTGATGTTAAAAATAGTTGCGATCCTCCTCCAACAAATAACAACTTCCGTAATGCAAATATCTCTTTAAATGAAAACTCAATGCCCAAAGTAAATAGTAGTAAAATTATACCAAATTCGGCTAAATTATTTACATTTTTAATGTCATCTATTACACCCCAACCGTAAGGTCCCAAGGCTATTCCTGTTAACAGAAACCCTAAAACCGCAGGAATTTTAACTTTATTAAAAAATAAAATTACAATAACTGCAACACTGAACAATAAAATCAAGTCAATCACAATACCAAAACTCATTAATTAAAACCACCCTAACTTAATTTTAAGATCGTCAAATATTGTTTTTTCAATTTCTTTTAAGGGCATATCCGCATCTATAGAATTATTAGCTGCTATTTTTATCAAATTACCTTCCAAAATCGTAAAAAGTAATGAAGAAATCAAATTTATATCACAATTCTTTATTTCTTTTTGCTCTATTGCTTTTATAAGCATAAATTCAAAAAAACCTTTCATATTATTGATATATTCATTATATGTGTTTCGCCCGTCATTTGATTGTATTAGTTTTGATATTACTATTAAATTAATTTCAAGGTCTTTCTTGTGTTCTATCCAGAAATTAAAGTAGCCTGAAATAAACTGTTTTAATCCGCTAAACGGACTATCGCACAATTCTGTTTTTCTCATTAAAGAAGCAATAGGTTGCATTATATAGCTATTTATGGCAAAAAGCAGTTCTTCTTTACTTGTAAAGTGATGATAAAGACCTCCTTTGCTTAAACTTGCCCTTTCGGCTATGTTATTCATGGAAGTTTGTTCATAACCCTTTTCAATAAATTCATTATATGCTGCGATAATAATTGAGTTAATTCTCTCTACTTTTGTAATTTCCATAAGAGTTTTATCCTAAAATTAATACAAACCGTCAGTCGGTTGCACAAATATAAACAATATTGAATAAAAACAAAATTAAAAAATATGAATTTATTTTACGTTTAGCCGATTTATGGCTTTTAACAACAAACCGGCGGTCGGTTTTTGGTTATTTTTATTCACTTCGTAAAAAGGAACATTTTTGCAGCTAATTTTGTTTACAATTATAAAAAGACTATGTATCTTAAATTTATCATTTTTTTAATTTTATTAATTTCGGCATCATGTAATTTTATACCCCCAAAAAGCGGAAATTTTTATATGGAAAACTATAAAGTACGAGCCCCTGAATTTAAAACCGGATTAGATTGGTTAAATACTAATACTCCGCTTACCTTAAAGCAATTGCGAGGGAAAATTGTTTTAATTGATTTTTGGACTTATTGTTGCATTAATTGTATGCATATTTTACCGGAACTTAAACGACTTGAAGAAAAATATAAAAACGAGTTGGTTGTAATTGGAGTACACAGTGCCAAATTTAATACTGAAAAGGAAACCGATAATATTCGGCAGGCAATATTACGTTATAATATTTCTCATCCGGTAGTAAATGATCATAATTTTGATATTTGGAGGCAATACTCTGCCCATGCTTGGCCCACACTTGTACTAATTGATCCTAATGGTTATGTTGTCGGCTCTCATTCGGGTGAAGGTATTTTTGATATTTTCGATTACAACATAGAAAATTTAATTAAAAAACATAAAAATGAACTTAATACTGATCCAATTAATTTTTCTTTAGAAAAAGACAAAAAACAAAAGTCCTTTTTAAGTTTTCCGAGTAAAATAATTTCGGATTCAGATAATAATAAATTAATTATAAGCGATTCCGGAAATAACAGAATATTAATTTTAGATGTTAACGGAAATATTTTACAAATTATAGGTAACAGTAAACAAGGGAATAAAAACGGTAATTTTTCGGAAGCTGAATTTAATTCACCACAAGGTGTTGTACTTTACAAAAACGACATATTATTTATAGCAGATACAGAAAACCACACTATTAGAAAAGCAGATTTAAAAACAGGCATAGTCGAAACAATTGCCGGCTTAGGTTATCAAGTTTACAATCGATTCCCAAAAGGGAATGCAAAAGATGTTGGGTTAAACTCACCTTGGGATTTAACTATTGCCGAAGATATTCTATATATTGCGATGGCAGGTCCACATCAAATTTGGAAAATTGATTTAAACAGTAATTTAATTAGTCTGCATGCAGGTAACGGTTATGAAAATATAGTTGATGATAAATTATTAAATTCACAACTTGCTCAACCAAGCGGTCTAACTACAGACGGACTTGTTCTTTATTTTGCCGATAGCGAAGTAAGTGCTATACGTAAAGCCGACATAAATACTAACGGTTATGTTAAAACTTTAATAGGTTCGGGATTATTTGATTTTGGAGATAAAGACGGTAATTTTAAAAAAGCTTTATTACAACATCCAATAGGTTTAGCTTACAATAATAACAAAATTTATATAGCAGATACCTATAATAATAAGATTAAAGAATTAGATTTAAAAAATTATAATATAAAAACATTAGCCGGTAACGGAAAGGAAGGGAATAGCGACGGTGATTTTGAAGACGCATTATTTAATGAACCTTCGGGCTTAGCATACTTAAACAACAAAATATACGTTGCCGATACTAATAATGATTTGATAAGAGTATTAGACTTAACAACAAAAAAAGTTTCAACATTAATTATTAAACCAAAGCCCGAATCTGACAATTTACAATTAAAAGATTTAGATATTGACAGCACTATTAGCGTGTTTTTTGATAAAATAACAAAATTTAATATTAATGTAAATATTCCGAAAGGGACAATTATAAATCCCGAAATTAAAAGTACAATAAATTTTTATGATAATAGCGGAATACTTATAAATTCATTTAATATTGAAGGAATTAATAACACCTACAATGTTAATCTTGTAAATAATGGTTCTCCGGTTTACGCAACTGCTTTTTTATATTTTTGCGATAAATCAAATAACGGACTTTGCTATATAACAAATAAAACTTATAAAATTGAAAACGGTAATTCGGGCACTCTCGTAAATATTACCCTGTAGATTTTATTTTATTCCTTTTAGTTTAAGTATTTTTTCTTTCATTCCCATATTCCCCTGCAATCCGCCGGTATGAATTGCCAATATATTAGCCCCTTCATTAAAGTAATTATTTTTAATTAGATCGTTAATACCATAAAACATCTTTCCGGTATAAATCGGATCTAACGGTATATTATTTATTTCCAGGAACTCATCTATAAAATCAATAAGCTGTTTAGTAATTTTAGCATAGCCCCCAAAATTATAATTTGTAATTAATTCGTAATTATCAAATTTAGTTTTAATATAATTATATACAAATTCATCAATTACGGAATGCAGAAACTCTCCGCCCTTTAATGAAGGGAATCCCAAAACTTTTTTCTCGCCGGCTAACCC
>CALGLM010000071.1 GCA_937930275.1 uncultured Ignavibacteria bacterium | reverse complement strand
TTCGATAATTTTTGGAAAGTTTGGGGTGAAAATTTATGTATTTATAAAATTTTTCCTATGTGGAAGCTTTTCAATATGTTTTATGAAAACTATGTAGATTTAGATAAAATTAAACCTGTTGATATACTAAAAGGTGCATTTATTTTTACGGAAAAAGCTGCATTTAATAAAATAGGAGGTTTTGATACCGATTTCTTATTTTACAGTGAAGAGCATGATTTATGTAAAAGGTTTAAAGAAAACGGAGGAGACGTACTCTATTTCCCAAATACTAAAATTATTCATTTAGGAGGCGCAACAACAACAGATATTCCCTGGTATGGTATCAGAAATTTAAGCAATAGCAAAATAATTTACTTTAAAAAGCACTTTTCGGGATTAGAATACTTTTTTATAATTTTTGCCCATTTTCTCGGAATTGCAGTACGTGTACCTATTTATTTAATTTATGGAATCTTAAAACTCAATAAACACGATATTAGGCGTTCTTGGTTATATTTTAGATTATTATTTGTTTATCCCAAAAACAAATTTACAAAAATGACGGTTGTTGAAAAAAAGTAAAAATTTTATTATCTTTTAGCAAATAATAGTGCGTAAATATGCAACTAAAAACAAAAGAAGAGATTGAAAAAATCTTTTTAACAGAATCTTCTTTCGATAAGCTTTTTGATGCATTTAAACTAAGTATTGACTTAGGGCTGGAAGATACACACTTATTTCAGGTACTATTAGCTAATCCGCATTTAACAAAAGAGCAGGTCACATTTTTTTCCGAAAGCTGTTGCAAATATTTCCCTGAAAATAGTTATTCTATATATTTATGGACCGGAAATATATTAGAACAAGCGTGCACACCGTACGAAAAAAACGAAACCGCTTTTGAATATTATAAAAAAGCTGCCAATTTAAACCCAACACAATGTGAACCATATATTAATATGTTAAATTTGTATGATTACGAGTTTAACCGTGATACCAATAAAACAATTATTGATTTAATTAATAGTAATTTAAAATCTATAAATGATAAACCTAAGATATTTACCTTATTAAGAGAACATTTTAAAAAAATGGGTGACGAACAAAAACAAATTGCATGTGCAAAACTTGCCGCTAAATATAGTAAACGCAGTAATTAATTATCGTAAATATTTAATAGAATATAGTAGCTTCAATTATTGTAATTAACATAAAATAAAAAATATTCCTCAATACAAAAATTTTTGTACCTTTATTAATATCAAATTAACATGCAATAATGCATAATTATTATTAAATTTGTAAACTTATTAATTATTTATTTTGAGGTATAAATGGAATTACGCAAAGCCTTCGGTTTAACTGAATACGGAGAAAATGAGGTGCCGAAAATTAAAAGACTAAAACAGTACATTAGTCTTAAATTAGCAGCGTTGGGACAACCGATTTACGTTGGCGATAGCGATGATAAGTTTTTAGATTATGCGACTGATTTGATTAAGAATTATAAGGAAAAGAATAGATTATTATCCGATTATTTGTGCCCTGCAGACCAACGAATTCAAGATTTTATTGATTCATATTTACGCGAATATAAAGAAAAAATTAATATTCGTATCCCTTCCAATACTTTTACGATTGATAGCCACGGAATTGCCAGAATGATGTCTCTTCCGGCTGAAAGCTCGGAATTTAAAAGTGATATTATTTACTCTTACAAAATTAAGCAAGGCGTGCTTCACAATCCTAAAAATGATAGAAGAACAACCGAAGGAGTATTTCACATTGTGGAAGGAGGATTGCCGATTCCAGATGACAAAAAAGCAGTCCCTAAAAAAGCTTTTGCTAATTTATTGTTATGTGCACTAAATCCGCCAAAAGAACTTTTAACTTTGCCCTATACTTCAAATCAGGAAGATAAAGCGGAATTATTCGTTTCAGTATTATTAAAACCGGTTGTAAGCCCTGCAGTACCGGGTCTATCTAAAGAAAAGAAGATGGAGATAAGATTTTTTGCACCGGGAAATTTAGTAAGTAACTTAGACTTTGTAGAGTCAATTTTTGGAAATGCAGGTGACCCCTACTTACCGGAAAACGATAGCGCATTAGATATTGAAAGCTGGACAGGTCACACGGGTTGTATAATTTTAGCTCCCCATTTAACTAAGTGCACTAAAAAAGAATTAGGTTTGCCCAATATTAAAGATGCTACCGAAAGACAAATACGTGACGGTATGTGCTGGGAAAACGAAAATGAAAAATACAATAACGGTAATGCATTTAAAGTTACGGCAAGAACTGAAGAAGGTGTAATATTAACGTTAATTGCAGATAACTACTTTGGTTATAGCAAAAAAGAAGTTAAAACACAAATTGGGTACGTTGCAAATATTTACGGTAATATTGAAGAAGAACACGCCGGCGGTGCAATTGCATTCCCCAGTTACAAATTAGGTGATGAATTCCATGATGATAATCAAATAAGTACCGATAACCATACATTTGAAAAAATGGTAGAGATGTACGGTGATTTTATGGAATTAAAACAAGGCGGTTATGCAGTTGATAAAAATTATAGTGATATTATTTACGTACCGGAAAATTCCCACTTTAGTTTAGTAGAACAAAAAGTTAAATGGGTAAAAGAAGGAAAAGAGTTCTCTGTAAATCTGCACCCAAAAAATACTTACGTATTGCCTGCTGGATATAAAATAAGAATGGAAAAAAATCCCGCAATACCTACTTGGAGACTTGTAGGTACGGTTGCGGAAGGTACTTTTTGCCATAAGCCAAGCACTGTTAGCGGCGGCGGAAAGTCTGAAATCTCTAAATCAATTAATGACGCAATTTTATACGGTCCGTTTTTTATTGCAGATTACGAAAACGACTTTAATAAAGTTGAGGAAATAATAAACAGAGATTATAGTGACAGATATAAAATTAAGGATAAAGACCCTGGAACAAGCAGACCTATTCTAAGTCCCAAAAGGTCACTCGGTTCAGTTATAAAACTATTAACTCCTTCTCCAAGCTTATATACGGACGAGTATAATGAATGGTTAAATACAATACCCCATTATGTAAAAGGGCTTGTTTACTTAATTAAGCGTTTCCACAAACCGGAATGGGGGAACGACTGGAGAAAGTATTTTTCTGTAGATATTATAGACGGAAAATACGGTAACGAGCTAAAATTTGGTGATAGAAAACTTGTTGCAAGTTATTTAAGAATAGGATTAACAAATGATAACCAATGGCGTACATTTAAACTAAGACAAGATTTTATTGCTGCCGATAAAATACAAATGGAAGACGATATTACAGCTTCAACTGTAGTTCCGGCAAATAAACTTGAATATTTAAGTAAAGAGTATAATAATAAATCGGTTAAATTTACGGAAAACTGTGAATATAGACTATTCCAAAGACCTGATGATGCAATACACAGAGGTTTTGATAAACAAGCTGAAGCAGATTTAGCTACTCCGAATACCTTTATTTCAAATTTTGAACCTTTAACAATAGATGATGCAAAATCTATAATGGAAGATGCTATTGGGTTCGATAAATATACTACTCCTATTAAAAGATTAATTGAAGATGTTGTAAAAGAAGGAGATTGCCAGTATTTCGTATCTTCTTCGCACCCCAGAATTTTTGAAGGAAAACCTTCCAAAAATATGAGGTATTTACAAAACAGACCGGATTTAGTTAATCATAGAGCAAAATATTTGGCATATGTAGGCACAAGATTATTTAGGAAAATACCTGTAGATAAACCCGTATTATTCCCTGTAAATGCAGTCCTTTCGGGACGAAGAAATAATCCGCCGGAAAAAGGAATACGACCTTTAGCTGTATATAACCCTATACATTACCAAGAATTACCGGAATTATTTATGGATTATATATGCAGTTTAACAGGTAAGTCACCATCTACTACAGGTGCCGGAAGTGAAGGAGCGCTTACAAAAGGACCGTTTAATGCATTACTACCGATAAAAGATCTAAATAGTGCTCTTGTATCATTTATTTTAACAGGATATGACGGTTTCTCGTCTGCTGCCGGGTATATAGGTCCTAAATATAAGGTTGATCATGATATTAGTTTGTTAATTCCGGAAATTTGGAGTCGTTTAAGAAGAGATGAACGCGAGCCCAAATTTATGATTGAAAACGGATATTTGGAAAAAGTTGAAGATTTTGAATATAACGGTCAAACAATATTTGCCAGTAGATTGGGATATAGAATAACGGGTAAATTTATTAGAACTTATTTTGGCAGAGTTTTCGAAAATCCGGATGCGGTTTTTAACGATGAAATGTTGCGACCTGAAACTCAGGGATTAGATTGTTTTGTTGACGGAGTTAACAATATAGTAGAAGCACAAAAACGAGTTGCCGAACAATACTTTAAAGACGGTAGTTACGAATCTGCCGCACCTCAGTTAAAAGTGTTATTAAATATTATGGCATTTGGTAATTACGAAGGGAAAAGCATTGATGACCCAGAATTAAGAAATATGTTTACATACGAGTATTTAGTGACTTCGGATTGGTACCATGATAGATTGTTGAATAAACAACTTAATGATATTGCGTTGACTCAAAAAAATATAAGATATTTATCTTCGATTTTAGAAAAATCTAATAAATTAACTGACGAAGCTAAAATTGATATTAATAATAAAATTCATGTTTTAGAAGATAAATTAAAATACTATAAATCTGCTGCATATCTTAAATACCTTGAAGGTTTTATAGGATTAGATGCAATTTAAATCGTTTTAATTCCTTGAATTTAAACCGGATTTAACTGTATGCTAAATCCGGTTTTTCTTTTTATATATAGTTTTGTTTTCTATCTAATAATTTTAATCTTCCGGAAAACAATATATGGTAGTTTATAATAAAGGTGAATTTACAATTTAAAAGTATAATTTTATTTTAGAATGTAAACTTTAATCAAAATGCTTAATAATTAAGATTACAAGTTTAATTAATTAGATTGATATACTCCTAAAGCAATGTCTAATCTCATTTTTATTAACTTATTTGGAAATAATTAATTAAATTTGTAAATTGGAAAAAAACAAATATCTGACCATATGAAAAGATTAATAATTCTTGTACTATTTATTGCAGTTACAATAGTAAATGCTCAACAAAATCAAACTAATTATAAGCAGCTTGCCGAAAGCCACATGAAAGCAGGTAGATACGGCGAGGCAATTGAGCTATTAAACAAGTATATTACCGCAAATCCACGAAAAGCTGACGGTTATAATATGCGCGGATTATGTTTTGAAAAACGTAATCAGTTTGAATATGCTTTATTGGATTTTAGAAGAGCTTCTAAATTGGAACCAAATAATAAAGAAGTGCAAAGTAACTTACAGAGGATTATTAATACTTGGTATCCGATATTAAAAAAGAAAATAATAGGATATCAAAGAGAAATTGCTATTGATGCAAATAAAGCTGCAAATTATTTAGAAATCGGTAAATGCTTTAGAAATATGGAAGAATGGAGCGAGGCGGAAAAGTGGTATGATGAATACTTGAAAAGAGACAATAATGCTTCACCGGATGAGATAATAAGATTTGTTGAAATATTAATTTATACTAAAAATTTAACAAAAGCCGAAAAATGGTTAAAACTTTATGTCGAAAGATATCCGCAAGACTGGCGTTTATGGAGTAGATACGGTTATATACTATTGTGGCTTGGTAAAAATAAACCTGCCGAAAAAGCTTTTGAAACCGCCTTAAGTTTTAAACCGTTTTTTCAAGAAGCTCTTGACGGATTAGACCAAGCAAGGCGGCAACCTTACGTAACAAAAGAAGATCCTAAATCGTTTGAACAACCGGAGTATCCTATTGATAGGCTTAGCAGACAATTAAAACAAAATCCGAAAGATATTGATGTTAGATTTAAGTTAATTGATGAATTAATAAAAGCTAAACGAATTGAGGAAGCTTATCAAAACTTATTGTATATTGAAATGAATGCTCCGGACGATCCGAGATTTACAGAAAAGATGGAATATATTACAAATTATAGAGATACAAATTATAAAAGTAATATTGAAAAATTAACTGATAAAGTTAGTAAAAATCCAAAAGATAAAGCATCTATTAAAGAACTTGTTCAGAATTACGAATATTTACAAGATTACGAAAGTGCAATTGCAGTTTTAGATAACTATTTTGTTGAAGTTCCGGATGATGATGACAACGCCTTAAAATTTCAGTATGCTAAATTGAAAGCTTGGAATAATAATTTTGACGATGCAATTACAACAATGGAAGATTTACTGGTAAAAGATCCAAACAATATTGAATATCAACTGTTAGCTGCACAACTATATGTATGGACGGGTAGAAACTATGATATTGCAGAAGGCTATTTAAATAAAGTTATTGAAAAAGAACCTGAAAATGTGCAAGCTTATATTTCTTTAGGTTCTTTGAAGATGAATCAAAAAGATTTTGATGCAGCTACCGCATTTGCCGATAAAGCAAAACAATTAGCCCCCGAAGACCCGTTTTTGGCAAATCTTTATAATGATATTGAATTGCACAAAGAAAGAGCCGAGCAGGAAAGGTTATATCTAATTTTGGAAGAAGGGCGAAAGCATGTAATGGATGAAGATTGCAGCGGAGCCTTACAATATTTCTAAGAATATTTAACTGCCGCAGGTCCTAACGACCATGTGAAAAAAGAGATGGGGGATGTGTATTTCTGTGCTAAAGATTATAATAATGCATTAAATATTTATGATGAACTGATTACAAATAACGGTTACGATTATGATGTAGCCATGCAGCGTGCTAAAGTACTTTTTGCTATGGGGGACTCGGTTAAAGCTCTTGAAGGTTTTAAAATGGTTGTGAAAGAAGAACCCGATGATTTTGAAGCCAATTTGTATTTAGGGGACGCTTACGCTAAAGTAGGAGCCTTTGATTCGGCAAGAACAGTGTATGATTCTTTGCGGGCAAAAGATTTAGATTCCACTCAAATTGCATTACTTGATATGAGGAAAAGTTGGGTTGCAAGGGGAAGTTTCGGAAGTTGGTTTGAATCTTTTCCGGCAGCTATAGGATTAGCTCCTTCGGCAGCTTTCTATTCTGATAACCTTGGATTTAAATTATTTAAGTACGGGGCAAGAATGGAATTTGCAACAGCAAGCTTTTTTTCGTTAGGAGTGTCGTTTATGCAAAACAGGGTTCAATCTGATGTGGCGTCTCGAACGTTTAATGTTTTTAAGGGGCATCTGTACGCTAAAATATCGGAAAGAATTAATGTGGGAGCCGGTTACGGTACGGTAAACTCGTACGGAATGCCAGGCAATAAAGAAACCGATGCTTTTATAACTTATGCTATTAAAGATAGGCTTAATTTAACAGGGACATATTTAAAGACGGACGCATCCTTACTTCTTTATTCGTCTAATTTAGTTGAAATTAGATACAATGCTGACCATTATAGACTAAATGTGGATTATGAACATCCTAACGGAATTTTAATTAACGGATATTTCCAATATATTAAAGTATATCAAAACGATCCCGATTACGGTAATAACGAAGGTAACGATTTGCAGATAAGAGCCGGAAAATATTTTGATAAAGAATTAAAAGCCGGATACGAATATTTTTATTCAAATTACAGATATACAACCGCTATTTATTACTCACCTGCAAACTTTTCGTCACATGCAGTTTGGGGAGAATATTTATTGGATAAGGATAAAGACTATGATATTTATATTGGCGGAAAATTAGGATATGTACCTGCAAGTGATTTTGTTATTATGGAAGGGAATGCAACAGCCGAGTATAGACCGATAGATAAATTGATAATTCAAGGTAAATTAACGTTAGGTAGCTCGTCACGTGATGATTCGTCTTATAAATACGTCTCGGGATTTTTATCGGCATATTGGTCAATTTATTAAACTAAATTATTCTAAAATTATTTCGATAATAAAAATAAAAAGAAAGATGATTGAACTTAAAATACCGGTATCAACAGCAGTAATGCTAATAACGGAAAGGATGAAATTGGAATTTGCTTTAAGAAAAAAAGCAAAATTATATCATCCCGAGTCAACTATTTTTACTTTAAATTATAACGACTTATTAAATTTAGCAGAAATATCGGCAGTTGATTTAGTTTTTTTTCTTCCCGCAGGTATTCATTACGAAACTAATAATTTAGCATATATACTATGTAAAGCCATGAGGCAATTAGCCGGAGTTTTTAATTGTATTCAATTTAACGAATATTCTATTGAAAGGGCTCAAAGGTTAATTAGACCTGCTCAAAAGCTTTTCCAAAGTTCGGAAAACAATAAAGCGTTTTTAAATAATTAATACGCGTTAATTTACTCCGTAATAATTCTACAAAAATATCTAAAGTTTAGATTAAGCTATTTATTCAATAACGAAATTTTAGACTTAATTATAAAATTACGTTAACTGTGTTTAATTTGTTGTACCTTGAATAAATGCGTAAAAAGTTTTATCTTTAAAGTTTATATAAAATAAAATAAGAGGCGAAAATGTTTAAAATTGAAGATTTTGATATAAAACTTGATACTGAAATATTGGGAAGGCAATTTGTGTATTGCGAAGAAGCAGAATCTTCTAATACGGTGTTATTAACATACCCCGAGTATGATAAAGAGGGAATGGTTTTTTTAGTTGAAAACCAAACCAAGGGAAAAGGACGTTCGGGAAGAACTTGGGAAACTTTACCCGACCAAAATCTTACGTTTTCGGTACTTTTAAAGGATTCGTTCATAGGTGAAAAACCAAATTTAATTACTCTTGCTGCAGGTGTAGCCGTTGCACAGTCATTGGAAAATTTGTTTCAGTTAAACGTTGAATTAAAATGGCCCAATGATATATTAATAGAAGGAAAAAAAATATGCGGTATATTATGCGAGTCTATCTCAAATAATAATAAGATAAACAAAATTGTTGTAGGTATTGGAATAAATGTTAATCAAACAAATTTTGCATCAAGTTATTTAATTAATCCGACAAGTATTAAAAAAGAAACAAAAAAGGTTGCAAGTCGCGAACGATTGTTAAGCGAAGTATTAAATAATTTAGAAAAAACTTTAGATTTGTTGAATGTAAATTACAAAAAAGTACTTGAAGCTTGGCGTGAAAGGTGTAAAATGTTAGGTGAAAAAGTTAAAATTGTTGATAAAAATAAAGAAACTTACGGAGTATTTGAAGATATAGATAATGACGGTCAATTAATACTAAAACATAACGATGAAGTTATAACTGTTTCGTTTGGTGATGTAAGTTTAAGATAAAAATTATGAGCTATAGCAAAAAAAATGTTTATTTGGATAATGCGGCAACTACAAAACCGCATCCAAAAGTAGTTGAAGTAATGGTAAAATATCTTACCGATGATTTTGGCAATCCTTCATCGGTACATACATTGGGTAGTAAAGCACGTAATGCCGTTGAAGAAGCGAGAGAACTAATTGCAAACGAAATTAATGCCGAACCCGGCGAAATTTATTTTACGAGCGGAGGAACCGAAGCCGATAATTTTGTTATTAGAGGATTGGCTTTTGCGGCACAAAATGAATTAAATAAAAAAGAAATTATTTCCTCGCCTATTGAACATCATGCGGTTTTGGATTCCGTTAAGTTTTTGGAAAATTTTGGATTTAGTAATAAAAAAATACAATTGGATACGGACGGAAATATTGATTTTAGAGGTTATAGGGGCTTAATAAACGAAAAAACGTTACTAATATCGTTTATGCATGTTAATAATGAAATAGGTATTATTAACGATATAACAAACTTAAATAAAGTAGCAAAAAATAAAGACATATTTACTCATTCCGATTGTGTGCAAAGTTTTGGTAAATTTTCAATTGACGTTAAAAAGCTTAATCTGGATTTACTTTGTGCAAGTGCACATAAAATAAACGGACCAAAAGGAATCGGATTTGCATATATTAAAAGCGGTACTCCAATTTATCCTTTGTTATTAGGCGGAAGCCAAGAACGGAATAGGAGAGGAGGAACAGAAAACGTTGCGGGAATATTAGGATTTGCCGAAGCAGTTAAAATTTTTGGTGAATCACGCGAAAGTTATTTTTTCCATGCTCAAAACATTAAAAACCATTTTATTGAAGGATTAAATAGTTTTAACGGAATTAAAATAAACGCCGGCGAAAACAGCAGCCCTTATATTTTAAGTGTTTCAATTGACCCCGAGATTTATAAAACCGATACCGAATCAATTTTAGTTTTCCTTGATATAAACGGTGTTTCGGCATCTGCGGGAAGCGCATGTATGAGCGGTTCGGTTAAACCCTCGCATGTTATAAAAGGGATTGGTAAAAGTGACGAATACGCAAAAGGAACAATTAGGTTCTCTTTTGATTATAACACGACTATAGAAGATATTGATTATACATTAGAAGTATTAAATAAACTATTACAACAGATTAAAAGAAAATAAAAATGAATACAAAAGCCGGTTACGTTACAATTATTGGCAATCCGAATGCCGGAAAGTCAACTTTGCTTAATGCTTTTTTAGGGCAAAAACTTTCTATCACTTCGCCTAAACCACAAACAACAAGAAAAAGAATATTGGGAATACTATCGGAACCGGACTATCAAGTTGTGTTTTTAGATACTCCCGGTATATTAAAACCCAACTATTTATTGCAAGATAAGATGTTGGAAATAGTTAATCTATCAATTTATGATGCTGATGTTTTGTTGTATTTGTTAGATTTGAATGATGATCCGAGAGGCGAAAAACTTTTTTCGACCGAGACTTTTATTAAATCACTAAAATTAAAAGAGCCTAAAAGAATTTTGGCGGTTAATAAAATTGACCTTGCAAACGAAACAATTGTGAACCAAATAATTGAAGAAAATAAAGCGACTAATTTATTTGATGAAGTAATTGCAATAAGTGCAACTTATTATAGTAATATAGACACATTAAAATCAAAAATTATCGATCTGCTCCCTTCGGGTCCAAAGTTTTATCCGGATGACCAAGTTTCTAACGAAAACACACGTTTTTTTGTTAGTGAAATTATAAGAGAAAAGATTTTTCTTTTATACAGAGATGAAATTCCTTATAGTAGCGAAGTTGTTGTAGAAGAATATAAAGAAAGAGAAAATAGTAAAGACTACATCTCTGCTACAATATTGTTGGAAAGGGGAACTCAAAAATCAATATTAATAGGCAAAAAAGGGGAAGCTATTAAAAAACTTAGTACCGAAGCAAGAAAAGAAATTGAAGAATTTGTTGGTAAAGAAGTTTTTTTGGAATTAAGAGTTAAAGAAAAACTTAATTGGAGAAAAGATCCCAAAATATTAAAATCATTAGGATATTTTAACCATAACGAAGAATAAATATGTCATTAAAAAGCAATAAATTTATCGGTGAATTTGCATTATTGCTTGTTACTGTTTTTTGGGGCGCTACATTTGTTATTGTCAAAGGAGCATTAAACGATACCTCTCCTATGATATTTGTAGGATTCAGGTTTTTATCGGCTTCTATTTTATTTATTCCTTTTATCTTTTACAAAATAAAAAAAGTTGATTCGGGTTCAATTAAAGCTGGGATAATTTTAGGTGTATTACTATTTATATCGTTTGCCTTACAAACTATCGGTCTTCAATATACTTCGGCAACAAAATCGGGTTTTTTAACCGGAACGTTAGTAGTTTTAATCCCGTTTTTTCAAATTTTTATTAAAAAAAAATATCCTACAAAGGGAGCTTTGTTAGGAGCCTTATTTGTATTTGTGGGAATATTTATACTATCGGGAAGTAATAAATCTATATATCTTTTACTTAATGAATTAGGTAGTAATTTTACGGCAGGAGACTTTTTAACATTACTTTGTGCACTTTTTTTTGCGGTACATGTTGTATATTTAGATGTGTTTTCAAATAAATATGATTACTGGATTTTAACATTTGCACAACTTTTTGTTACCGCAATTCTTAGTTTTATATTTGCAGGTGTGCTAAATAATTATTCGATTGAAAATTATAGATTTGTTTTTACAAATAATTTATTGTTTGCTATTATTTACACTGCAGTTTTTGCAACACTAATAAATACAATTTTACAAACTAAATATCAAAAAATGGTATCTCCGACAAAAGCAGGTATAATTTACTCTTTTGAGCCTATATTTGCAGCTCTTTTTGCCTTTGTAGCATTAAACGAAAGAATGACGATATTAGGCATATTGGGGTGTTTTTTAATTTTTGTAGGTTTAATTGTTGCCGAAATTTATGATAACTTGGTTATAAAAAATGGAAAATGACATAATAAGAGCCGAAATTATTGCTATTGGTTTTGTACAAGGTGTTGGGTTTAGGCACTTTGTTTATCAAAATGCAAAAGCTATAGGCGTAACAGGTTATGTAAAAAATTTATATACCGGAGAAGTGCTCACGAATGCAGAAGGGGAAAAATTTAAAATTGAAGAGTTGTTTAATAGAATTAAAATAGGTCCAAGTTATAGCCGTGTATCAAAAGTGACCATTGAATATTTACCGGCAAAAAATGAGTTTAAAAATTTTGAAGTGAGGTACATTTGAATAATATAAGAATTGGGTTTGGTTATGACGTGCACCAATTAATAAAAAATAGAACTATGTTTTTGGGAGGAGTTAAAATTCCTTCGGAAACCGGATTTTTAGGGCACAGTGATGCAGATATTTTATTGCACGCAATTTGTGACGCTTTACTCGGAGGATTGGCTTTAGGTGATATAGGAAAACATTTTCCTGATACCGATAAAGCATATGAAGGGTATGATAGTAAAAATTTTCTGAAAAGCGTTTATGAAAAAATAAAAAATAGAGGTTACGCAGTAGGTAATCTTGATTGTACCATAATTCTTCAAAAGCCTAAAATATTCCCGTTTGTTAAGCAAATGAGAACGGTTATAGCCGAAATACTTGAATGTGATATTGATAGTGTTTCTATTAAAGCAACTACTCCCGAAAAAATGGGATTTGCAGGAAGAGAAGAAGGCGCAGAAGCTTACGCAGTTGTTTTATTATTTAAGGCTTGATATGTTTGAACAAGTTATGGAGTTTTTAAGGCAAGCAGATCCTACAATAATTTATGTAACGTTACTTTTCTTTTCGTTTGTAGAAAATGTTTTCCCTCCCTCACCAAGCGATGTTGTAGTTATTCTCGGTTCAGGCTTAATTGCAAGCGGAATAGGAGAATACTTTTATGTGCTAATAGGTACAAGCATTTTTAGTGCCTTAGGATTTATTGTAATGTACTATGTCGGACATTTTTTTGGCGAAAGAATTTTGCGTCATCACAGATTAAAATTTATTAATGAAGAAGATTTAAAGAAAACGGACGATTGGTTTAAAAAATATGGGTATTATTTAATTATTTCAAACCGCTTTTTACCGGGCACGCGCAGCGTTATTAGTTTTTTTGCCGGTGTTCATAGGTTAAATTTGTTTAATACGTTTTTGGCTGCAATTATTAGCGCTTTTTTATGGAATTCAATAATAATTTATGCAGGTTATTTACTGGGTAATAATATTGCGGCTATAGATAAAATGTTTAAAACCTATTCGGCGGTTATAATAACTATTTCAGTACTTGTATTAGTTTTTATTTTGTATAAAATTAAATTGGCACATAAAAAATAAAATGAAATTATTTAAAAAAAAACAGCAAAAAATAAAAGAGAAAATTAACTTAAAGTATATCCTTATTAGCGGTATTGCCTTTGGTTTATGTTTTCCCCCAATTCCGTTTCCGTTTTTTTTGTTTTTTGCAATAGCTCCGTTTTTATGGGTGCTTTATCAATCCGATAAATCGAGCACACTATTTAAGGCAACATACGTTTGGGGATTTATTGTAAACTTAATTACATTATATTGGGTAGGGAGTTGGTCAAAAGAAGCAGATCCGTTTTTAATGCTCTCAGGAGGCGTTTTACTTTTTTTTAATCCTTTAACTTTTTTTATTCCGGTTTATGCCTATCATTTAGCATCAAAATTTATTAATAAAGCACATGCTATTTGGTTACTCCCTTTTTTTTGGATAGCTTATGAGTATTTATATTCAATTACAGATTTTCGATTCCCTTGGTTAAGCATTGGAAATAGCGCCGCTTATTTTAATTCATATATACAGATTTTGGATGTTGTCGGCATAAGCGGGTTAGGAGTTTTAATTTTACTTACCAACATTAGTTTGCTTAAAACATACTTGGCTTATAAAAATAAAACTAAAACATTTAAAATTAATTTAATTGTATTTATAGTTTTAATATTACTACCGATTAGTTACGGTACATATAAAATTGCAACTTATAAAGAACCGAATAAGACTATTAAAGTGGGATTAATTCAACCAAATTTAAACCCTTGGAACAAGTGGGAAGCCGGTAATACCGAAAATCAATTAAATTTGTACTTTAATTTATCCGATTATGCTGTTAATAAAAAGGCACAAGTATTATTTTATCCGGAGACGGCTTTACCGGTTTATTTATTAGACGGTAGAAATATAAATATTGTTAACAAAATTAAAAAATACTGCGATACTAATAATGTGGTGTTGTTTACGGGTATGCCTCATATTATTTATTACTTCGGTAAAAATAACATTCCCAAGGATGCAAAATTATTTGAAGGAGTAGAAGCCGGTTATCAATCGTATAATTCGGTAATAAGATTTATTCCTCATAATAATAGCGCTGATTTTTACGGTAAAATGATGCTGGTTCCGTTTGGGGAAAAAGTACCTTTGGTTGAATATATTCCGCTTTTGGGGGATTTAATTAAATGGGAAGTGGGGATATCCAGTTGGAATACGGGTAAAGATACCGTAGTATTTAATACTCCTATTAAAATTAACAATAAACCGGATAGTGTTAAAATAGCAAGTGTCATTTGTATTGAATCCATTTATTCACAATTTGTAAGTTCTTTTGTGAAAAAGGGTGCCGAACTAATAGCAATTGTAACCAACGATTCATGGTACGGAAACTCAAGCGGTCCTTATCAACATCAGGCAATAAGCTTATTACGTGCAGTTGAAAATAGAAGATATGTAGTACGAGCGGCAAACGGCGGAATTAGCTGCATTATAAATCCTTTAGGCGTTACAGTTAAAAAAACAAAAATGTTCACTAAAGATACTATTACCGGTGATGTAGGGATAAATAATTATTTAACTTTTTATACAAAAAATCCTTTTATAGTATCCGGTATTTCATTAATTCTTTTTATTTTTGTATTTGTTATAAATATTTTACGAAAAATAAAAGCGATATTAAAAATATGAAAATTATTGATTTAAGGAGTGATACCGTAACATTACCTTCCGAAGGAATGAGACGCGCAATGTATGAAGCCGAAGTTGGGGATGATGTATATAGAGAAGATCCTACTGTAATAAAACTTGAAAGAATGGTAGCCGAAATGTTTGGCAAAGAAGCAGCTTTATTTGTTCCCAGCGGAACAATGAGTAATCAAATTGCTTTAAATATTTTAACAAATCCGGGTGATGAAGTAATATGTGAATCGGATGCTCATATTTTTCACTATGAAAGCGGCTCGCCGGCTAAACTTAGCGGAATTCAACTTTATCCGGTAAGGGGTAAAAACGGTGTGGTTTTTGTTGAAGATGTAGAAGAATGTATAAGACCTACCGAAGCGTATTATATGCCCAGAACAAAGGTTATTGCTATTGAAAATACTCATAACCGCGCGGGAGGTACAATTATTCCGTTGGTTAACATTAAAGAACTGAACGAACTTGCACGTAAACATAATTTATATTTTCATTGTGACGGGGCTCGTATTTGGAACGCGGCAACAGAAACGAAAATTCCATATACGGAATACGGCAAGTACTTTGATACAATGTCTGTTTGTTTATCCAAAGGATTGGGCGCTCCTGTAGGTAGTTTAATACTTGGCACTAAAGAATTGATAAATAAAGCATTTAGAGTTAGAAAATCGATTGGCGGAGGTATGCGTCAGATTGGAATTATTGCGGCAGCAGGAATTTATGCATTAAAATATCATTTGGCAGCACTAAGTGATGACCATAAAAAAGCAAAACTTTTAGCAACATATTTAGCAAATAATGATATTTTTGAAATTGATTTTGATTCTGTTCAAACAAACATGGTTATGTTTAAAGTAGCAGAATTTGATTCCAAAGAGTTTATTGAAGAATGCGGCAAACTTGGGTTGTTGCTTTCGGAAGGTAAACCGGGAATTATTAGAGCAGTCACTCATCTTGACATATCATTTGAAGAAATTGAATTTGCTACAAGAATTATAGAACGTGTAATTGAAGATGTAAGCAGACACAATACGAGGAAACCTTTATGGAGATAAACGATTTTAAGCATTCTATTTTAGCTGAAGTTAAATTTAGAGAAGTTGATTTAATGGGTGTTGTTAATAATGCAGTGTATTTTAGCTATTTTGAAGATGCACGAATTGATTATTTGGATGCTATTAAAAAGAAATATAACTTAAAAGAATTTTTGGAAGGGGATAATTTTGTTATAATGGCACGTAACGAGTGTGATTATGTTAAACCTTTGTTTATGAAAGATAAAATTACCGTTTATACAAAAATAAACTATATAAAAAATTCCAGTTTTGGGTTTACGCATGTTGTCTTAAATCAAAATTCGGAGTTGGTTGCAAAAGGGGGAGGTGTTTTTGTTAATATTGATAAAAATACTATGAAAAGCAAAACTTTACCAGATGAGTTCTATAAAGCCGTTGTTGCATTTGAAAAAGAAGTTAATATATTAGAATGAAAATTGTATTAGATATAGAAACGGCAGGCTTCGATTTTGAAATGTTGACCGAAAGTCAACAAGAGTTTATTTTGCGTTATGCGGATAAGGAAAAAGACGAAGAAACAAGAAATACGAAACGGGAAGAAGCAATAAGATATTTAAGCTTATATCCTTTTACGGCAAATATTTCGGCTATAGGAATTTATAATTTAGAAAGCGGTAAAGCAAGTGTATTTTACTTAGGGGATGAGCCCGAAGAGTTTGAAAATTTTGAGAAAACATTAAAATGTAAATCATTTTCTGAAGAGGAAATGCTATTAAATTTTTGGAGCTATTTAAGCAAAGTTAGTTCGGTGGTAACTTTTAACGGTAAAAATTTTGATTTCCCTTTTTTAATGTTGCGTTCTGCTGTTTTAAGGATAAAACCGTCCGTTGATTTGGTTAATTTGAAAAAAAGTAATTTAGTGCATATTGATTTATTGGAACAGTTTAGTTATCACAATTTATTAAAAAAATTTAATTTGGACTTTTATTGCCATGCTTTCGGAATAAATTCACCTAAAACGGATATTGAAAACGGTATGGAAGTTAAAAACCTGTTTAAAGCCGGAAAATTCCGTGAAATTGCACAATACTGCTATAACGATTTGGTTGCCACTGCCGAATTATACAAAATATGGAATGAGTATCTAAATATATAATTAATTTATTAATTTATTTTAAGGTTGTACTATGGATAATGTATTAGAATTTTTGAAAAAAGAACCGGCAAAATTTATTAGTTTTTTGAAAGAAAACGGAATTAAAAAATTTTATTTTGTTACAGATGAAAAATCTAAAACTTTGGTAGCATCAAACGAATTATTAAAACCAATTGCAGATTTTATTAATGCAGACAAAAGAGATTATTTAAAACATGAAGGGATGTTTTTTGAAGTTTGTGAAAAATATGACACATTATACGGTGCATTTGTTCATAAAACCAACAGAGGCCAAGCCGCCGGCGGTTTAAGGTATTGGAAATATTTTACGTTTGAAGATTTTTTAAGAGACGGGTTAAGATTAAGTGCGGGGATGACTCGTAAAAATTAGTTAGCCGGTTTATGGTGGGGAGGCGGTAAAGGAATTATTTTGCACAACCCGGGTGTGGACTTTTACGATAAAGAGATTCGTAAATATTTATATCAAGATTACGGTCGTTTTGTTACAACTTTGCAAGGGTGCTATATCACGGCAGAAGACGTAGGTTCTAATACGGAAGACATGGCAAACGTACATTTAACTACTCGTTTTGTAACATGCATCCCGCCGGAAGTAGGGGGGAGCGGAAATCCTTCCGAACCGACTTCAAGAGGCGTAATTTCAGGCATGGAAGCCGCTTTAAATTTTACGGGTTCTGATTTTATGGATAAAACAGTTGTTGTGCAGGGTATGGGGAATGTTGGCGCACCGGTTATTAAGTATTTGTTTGAAAAAGGTGTTAAAAAAGTTATTGCCGGTGATATTAACCAAAATACTATAGATAAAGTTGTTAAAAGTTTACCGGGTAAAAATTTAGAGACACGATTAACAAAAATCGGTGATAACTCGATTTTGTTAGAAGAATGTGATGTTGTAGCTCCTTGTGCAACCGGTGCAATATTAAAGCCGGAAATTATTGAAAATTTAAAGGCAAAAATAATTTGCGGCGCCGCAAATAACCAGTTGGAAGATAGTGATAGAGATGATGTTTTAATACAAAAACGCGGTATAATTTACGTCCCGGACTTTTTAACAAATCGTATGGGAATTGTAAATTGTGCAAACGAACAATACGGATATGTTAATAACGATCCTTTATTTGAACAACACCTTAATAAAGAATGGGAATATTCGGTTTATCAAACAACGTTGCGTGTGTTAAATGCTTCTAAAGAAACCGGTGTACCTCCTGCTAAAAAAGCTATTGAACTTGCTGACGAGCTTGCCGAAGTTAATCATCCCATTTTTGGTCATCGTGGTCAGTTAATTATTAATACGTTAGTTGAAAAGAAATGGCATTTAAGCTAAGTTTACTAATAGAAATTTACAGAACGTAATTAAAATAATTTCAGAGAGAATTAAGGTAAGGCAGCAAATTCTCCGAAATTAAGATAGTAAATAAGATGTTATATTTATCGGAGCTTTATTAAATGTTTTCGATAAAATTAAAATTGAAATATCCTTCCTTAATCCTCCTCTCTCTAAATTCGTAGAGGGGAGGCATTATATTTATAAGTATTTAGAACCTGTTAAAACCCCATTTTTTTTTATTCCAGATAATAATAGCTTATAATTTTGCAATACGGTTAGATTAATTGGTAAATAAAAATAAAATGATTAAATTTGCAAATTAAAAAAAATACTATATGCAAGAATTATTAAAACTTAAAGAGAAATTTCTTAATCTTAGGGAAAGAATTTTTAACGATTCAGATTTGTTAAACGATTCGTTTAGCTTTTGTTTTAATTATAGCCTACTTATTGAAGAATTTATTGTAAATATACTGGAAAACGAAAACGTTCAGTTTGCCATTGTATCCGCAGGTAGTTTTAGTCGAAGAGAACTTGCCCCATATTCCGATATTGATTTAATGTTTATTACCGAAAATGCAGAACTACATAAAGCTTCAATTAAAAAATGTATTCAATTATTATGGGATTGCGGAATTGAAGCAAGCCATACCGTGAGAGAATTTTCGGATATTGCATCGTTTATTGAAGATGATTTAACTACGGTAACTCAATTTTTTGAAACAAGATTTTTAATGGGGAATAGCAAAGTTTATTCGGATTGGAATAATTTACTTTTTTCGCATCTTGATGAAGAAACAAGAATACGTTTAATTTATGCATATTTTAACGATATAAATTTAAGACATAAAAAATACGGAGCTTCTCCAAAAGTAGTTGAACCTAATATTAAATTTTCTGCAGGCGGTTTACGAGATTTACAAGCCGTTGAGTGGATTTATGCCTTAAAAAATAATAGACTTCTATCTGACCAAAACGAAATTATACAAACAGAAAGTTTTATTAACTTACTTAGAACCGAAAAATTAGTTTCGGTAAAGGAGTTAATTAAACTTTCGGATGCATACAAATTTTTGTTAAAAACCAGAATATTTTTACATTTTATTAATAATAGAAAAAACGATAGACTTGAGTTTGATAGCCAGGAAAAAGTTGTTGCAAGAATGAATATTGCCGGCTATGACGTACAAGAATTAATGCATCAGTATTTTGATTCGGCTGCGGTCATTAATCGATTTACGAAAACGATGATTAGAAGATATACCGAACAAATTTCTGTTCCGGTATCCGATATATTATCAATTGCAATAGATGATGATTTTTCAATTAAAGCTAATGTTCTTTCCGTTACTAACAACAGTGAATTATCATTGTCGGATATTTTAAGAGCATTTTATTATAGAGGTGTTTACGGTGCAATATTTGATGAAAATTTAAGAACCGTAGTTATAGAAACAGTCCATAATTATAACGAAGAGCTCGAAAGAAGCAACGAATCGTATATATTTTTCAGAGAAATCTTAAAACTTCCAAAAAATGTGGGGCAAACTTTATCATCAATGAATGAGCTTGGTGTTTTATCATTAGTATTGCCGGCATTCAAAGAATTAAACGGGTTCTTTCAACCGGGGGTTTACCACTGTTATACTGCAGACGAACACACATTATTAGCAATAAATAATCTCGAAAAACTTGAAGGAGAGTTTAGCAAATTAGGTAAAATTTTTGCAAGTATTATTGAAAGAGATTTGTTGTATTTGGCTGTTCTTTTTCATGATATAGCAAAACCAATTAGTATTGCCGGACATGAAATATTAGGAAGCGAGCTTGTTAAAACAGATATGGAAGTGCTGGATTACGAAAAAGATGAAATTCAACTTGTAAGTTTTTTGGTTCGTCATCATTTAACTATGGAGCAAAATGCATTTAGAAGGAATTTAAACGATCCGCAAACATTAAATAATTTCGCTTCAATTTTTACAGATATAAGACATTTGGATTTTCTCTACTTACTTACTTTTGCCGATCTTTCTGCGGTAAGTCCGGTTGTATGGACACAGTGGAAAAGTGATATGTTGTACGAGCTTTACCGAAAAACAAAAAGAATGCTTGAAGAAAAGCAGACCGGAGAAGAGCTTATTTATGAAAAAACCAAACAAATGTTGGAAGGGAATGTTTATTTAACCAACGAAATGGTTAAAGACCATATACAATCTATTAATGATATTTCGTATTTACAACAATATACCGAAGAAGAGATAAATAGACATGTCGAAGAGATAGAAAGAGGCGAAAATTTAAGCGTGTTTTTTAAAGAAATGGATGATTATACTAATATTACCGTAATAACTAATGACGTTGACGGTATTTTAGCACGCTTATGCGGAACTCTTTCAATAAATGACTTGGATATTCATGACGCAAAAATATTTACGCGAAAAGACGGAATTATTATTGACAGTTTTAACGTTACCGATTTTAGAACAAAAAAAGTAGTTGATTTTAGCCGCTACGATAAAATTAAAGCGGATTTAAACCTTGCCGTTAATGATAATTTATTGTTAACTAAAGAATTTAACAAGGCAAAATCCAAATGGTGGAGAATTGAACGTAAATTTTTTAAGCGGCAAGGCAGAGTAAAAATTAATTTTGAAGAGCATGAAAAGTATTTAATTATTGACGTTTTTTCTCCGGATAGGCTGGGATTATTATATCAAATTACAAAAACAATTACGGATATAGGACTTCATATTGCTTTTGCAAAAATTTCCACCAAAGGGGATGATGTTGTTGATTCGTTTTATACATATAAAAAAAATAATAAAAAAATCTCTTTTAACGAGTTTGAGTTAATAAGAGTGACATTAACACAAACAATAGAAGATATGTTGTAGGAGTAAAAATTTGAACTTTATGAACAGATATAGTCCAATAGGAGTATTTGACTCGGGTATAGGCGGTTTATCGGTAGTAAAAAGGATTTCGGCTTATTTACCGTGCGAAAATATTATATATTTCGGAGATACTGCACGTGTTCCTTACGGTACAAAATCAAACGAAACTGTTATTGAATACTCAAAGCAGGACGCTAAATTTTTAATAAAAAAGAACGTAAAACTTATTATTGTAGCTTGTAACACAGCTTCATCGGTTGCAATTGACGTGCTAAGAAAAACTTATAAAATACCTGTTATAGGTATGATTGAACCCGGCGCAGCTATGGCAGTTCAAGTTACAAAAAACAAAAAAATAGGGGTTATTGGTACTAACACAACCGTAAATAACAAAGCATACTCTAAAGAGTTATTAAGGATTGATCCCGAATTGCAAGTTTTTGAAAAAGCATGTCCTCTTTTTGTTCCTTTAGCCGAAGAAGGATGGGTAGATCATAAAGCAACACATTTAATTGCAAAAGAATATTTGACAGAGTTAAAGGATTTAGGAATTGATACTTTAATATTGGGATGTACTCACTATCCTTTGCTATCGGATATTATTCAAAAAGTTATGGGGAATAAAGTAAAACTTATCGATAGTGGTCAGGCTGCAACAAAAGTTGTTGATAATTATTTAACGGGAAGGGGATTAAAAACACCAATTAATCAAGAAGGAATTCACGAGTATTACGTTAGCGATTTACCTGAAAAATTTAAGGCAGTTGCCGAAAGATTTTTAGGAAAGACAATTAACAATATGTTTAAAGTTGAGTTGGATGATTTAACGGCAGAAGAAGTTTAAACCTTCTGCCCTATTACTATTTGTACTATACCGAATGTTGCCGAATAAGTATTTATTTTAGCAAAACCGGAGTTTGATAAAAGTATTACTAAATCGACGTTGGCGTCAAAATCATTTACCGATTCGGGTAAATAGCGGTAGGCTTCGTTATCTTTTGATATGATTTTTCCTATAAAAGGAAGAATTTTATTAAAATAAAAATTATAAAAAGCAGCAATTAAACTGTTTTTGGGTAATCTAAATTCCAATATAGTTACTTTTCCCTGAGTTTTTAAGATTCTAAAAAACTCATCAAACCCTTTTTGAATATCATAAAAATTTCTAACTCCAAAAGCTACGGTAATATCTGTAAACATATCATTTTTATATGGTATATACTCGGCAACTGATTGAAGTATGTTCCCTTTTGACCACTCGGCTTTTTTATTAAATAAAGTTAGCATGTTTTTGGATAAATCGGCAGCAAAAATTTGCTTCACTCCAAATTTTTTAGCGGCAATTGAAAAATCACCCGTACCGCATGCAACATCAAGCAAAACCGAATTTTTATTTACTTTTGCTTTTTTTAATGCTTTATATCTCCAATAATGGTCAATTCCAAAACTTAAAAGGTGATTAAGTAAATCATATCTATAACTAATTGAATCAAAAATACGTTTAACTTGTTCTTTTTTATGCATATTTCCCTTGCTTAAAGTTTAAGTAATTACTAAATTTTAATATAATTAAATTGGAGCTTATGTATGAATATATATAGAACTGCGCTAAAGAAACACGTTTGCACAATCTGCTGCGATTCCGATCAAAAAGGACGATGTACGTTAAATGATGAAGAAGTATGTGCAATTGAATTATATACAGACGAAATTGTTGATATAATTCACGAAAATAACGATAAACCTTATGAAGAAATACAAAATATACTTCGCGAAAAAATTTGCGCAAAATGTAAAACCCGGTCGCAAGACGGACATTGTTATTTAAAAGAAGACGCAAACTGCTCAAGATCGGAAGAGCGTCGTGTAGGGAAAGAGTGTAGATCTCGGTGGTC